>CAZRSB010000039.1:0-17584 GCA_964602715.1 uncultured Thermoplasmata archaeon
AAATCTCTATCAGCCGACATTGATTTCAAATCTTCTTATTTCGGGATGAAGCCATATCAACCGTAAGTTCTTTAAGATCATCACTCCACTCGAAGTCTTCAGCTACGGCATGGTCGGCATCTGTATTAGGTTCACCATCAGGATAGGTTGATATCAATTGGTCGTACATCTGTATGAACACATAGGAAGTGTACACATCAGTATACCTGATCGGATGGAAATCTTCGGGTTCGTGTCTTTGTGCTATCACTATATCCTCTTCGTCTTCTTCTATACATCCTGTAAAAGCGAGCGTTGACATCACTAGAAAGATGGCAACGCACACGGGGATTACCTTCTTTTTCTCTAACATTGATTATTCCCTCAGATGGCAAAGAAAAACTCAAATTATTTAAGTCTTGTCCAATCAAAAATGTTTCTTTTATATTATAATTTGAATCACACTTTTTTAGGGATTGTTATTAACATGAGATAATGATTATAATAAATTATAAAAATTAATGATACTACTTTTACTATTTATTATTATAACACAAATCATTCGATAGCTATTAACAAGGTAAAATTTTAAAAACTGAGGACTACTTAATGATTGATATATGAGTAGAAAGAAAATAAAGATTTTATTTGGACTAGTTATTTTGACAGGATGGATACTCTTATTTACAGGTCTGATCTATGTGCCTGTATGGGGATGGATCATACTAGCCCTGATCACTCTTTTCTTTTATCTTAATGTAACTGAACTATCATATGGGAGAAAAAAATCTTCCGAAAAAATATTTAAAGATATGGAGGACTACATGGAAAAAAAAGCTGAGGAAAAATTCAGTAAAAAAGCTGAGGTATCAAATGAAGAGAAAGAAAATAAAGAGGAAGAATATGATTTCGGAGAGGATATCGAAATCATCAAAAAATGAATTTACACCCTTTTTATTATGTAACTATGGTTGGAAAAAAGAAAACCGTCATGTTGTGGTCTCAGGATCATAAATTAATTGTAACTGCGGACGGAGAGACAAAAAAAATATCAAAGATTGGTATTATTAATACGGAAAGACTAATCGGTAAAAAAATGGGTTCTAAAATAAAATTAGGCAATAAAAATTACTATATTTTAGAACCTGCTTTGAAAGATGCTCCTGATTATCTCGATAGAAAAGCACAAGTTGTTTTACCACGGATCGGTGTTCAGATCGGACTTTATTGCGATATTTTTAGCGGTAAAAAAGTAGTAGAAGGTGGTGCCGGCTCAGGGATGCTTAGTGCTGTACTAGCTAAGATGATCGGGACTGATGGAAAATTAACAACTTATGAAACGAGAAAGGATTTTATAAAGGTGGCGAAATCAAATCTAAAAAGCCTAGATATCCAAGCTGATTGGGATATTGTCGAAGGGGACGTTACAAAAGATGTAAAAGAAAGAGATGTTGATGCCTTCGTTGTAGATATTCCCGATCCTTGGAATTCCCTAGATATGGCCGATAAGGCATTAAAAAATGGAGGTTTTTTTGCTGGATATATACCCTCAACAAATCAGCTCGAAAAGACTGTAAAAAAGATGAGAGAATATGGTTACATCGACATCAAATCTTTTGAAAGTTTAGAGAGAGATATTGTGGTTAAAGATAATGGGGTTAGACCATCATATGATATGCTGGGACATACAGGTTATGTTGCGATAGCAAGAAAAACTCCTTGATTCCATAGATATATGCCCCTGTCATTTGAGCTAGTTTGACCGAAGTAAAGGGTAACCCATCAAATCCCACATTAAGAACATTATCACTAGATGTCAGGAACGAGTTCCTGAAACAGCTATTGGAAAACTAAGTAGTTTTCTATCGACCGTGAGAATCTAGAATTCCTATGACCCTCAGAAAATCAAAGATTTTCTAAGTATAGTAAAAGATACGACATTTTGTACTTTTTTGTGTCTTTTACTAGCAGGGGAGCTCGTAACTTAGTTCAAAAAGTTACGAGTTCCAATATAAATGAGAATTTCTTGAAGAAATTCTTATGCCATTGAGAATTTGATTCCCAATATGAGTCAAAGTCCTTGTAGCAACAAAATTCATTTTGTGACTAAGAGGAATCTGTCTAATTCCTCAAAAACTTTAAAGAGTCGGGTCATTGACTATAAATATGAATAGATTTTCAAAAAAACTAAATAATTGATCTGAATCTTTGATAAATATGCCTGAAACTAGGAAAGTACAGATTACCGGTGGCTCAACATATATAGTTTCTCTTCCAAAAGATTGGGTTAAACAAAAAGATATAGAAGCAGGAGATTCATTGGTGCTCTCAGTGAGAAAAGATGGTTCTATATCCGTGAGTCCTGAACGGGAATATGAAAAGAAAGCAAATATAAAAGAGCTGGATGTGACTAGTAAAAATCCAAACTCGTTGATGAGAGAACTTATTGGAACCTATATATCAGGGTATACCAAGATTGATTTGAGGTCTGAAGGAAATATTAAACCGGAGCTAAGAAGAGTTATAATGGACTTTACTAGAATGGTGATCGGACCGGAGGTAATAGAAGAATCTGATTCTAGGGTACTACTGAAAGATCTGATCGATCCTTCCGAGTTCTCGCAGAAAAAAGGATTACGAAGAATGTATCTGATCGTCAAAAAGATGTACCAAAACGCAATTCTCTCCTTTAAGGAAAACCACTCCGATTTGCCCAAAGAGATCATCAATAGAGATAGAGATGTAGATAGACTGTTTTGGATGATCACGAAGCACTATAATATGTTATTATCAAATCCTCGTTTGATAGAGACTCTAGATATCACCATAGAAAAAAGTTTGAGCTTTATGCTAGTTTCTAGGTCTTTAGAGAGAATAGGTGATCACGGTGTGAGAATTGCAGAAAATGTGATAGAGCTTGAAAATGGATTTGACGGACCTATCAAAGATAAAATCTTAGAAGAAAGTGAGATGGCTCTTGAAATATTAGAAAAATCTGTAGAAGCATTTTTTGATGAAGATTTAGAGGGGTTGAACGAGGCTATAGAGATGAGAAATGATCTCTTAGAAAAGAATGATGAACTAATGACCCAAATAAAGCAGGAGAAAAAAGAAAATGTAACTCCACTTTCTTATATAATTGAAAGTATTTCAAGAACTGGGTCATATGCCACTGACATCTCAGAGATAGGCATCAATTATCTTATGTCTGATTGAATTAATTATACTAGTATCATATTTGAGACCTTTTAATTTTCAAGTATGTTAGTTATTCGATCAATAATTTCTCTGATATCGTAGTAAATATTTTATTGGTTTGAACATAAGAAAAAAATGTCCCATGGAAGAGTCTAAAAGACTTGTAAAAGATTTACAACCAAAAGAAAAAAAATTAGATACAGTACAAAGGCGCTTATCACGAGATATTTGAAGATCTTGAGTGGAAAGAAGATTTTCATAAAGATATAATTGATTGGATTAAAGATCATTCTTCAGTCTTTTCAACATTCCTTGTTGCTACCACATCTACGTCCAATTCACACACATTTTTGATGACTATGTCACCAACACACACAGGAGCTTTTACCCTAACATCACTGATAGTATCCATAACATCATCCACCATCCCTTTTCTTATCGGATCGCTAGTTTTGACTGAAACAGTGGGAAAATCTCCGCCTATACATTTTACCACACTCATAATAATTCTCCTGGGCGAAGATACTTCTTGTTCTGCATATTCTTTACCATCTTCACATCCATATCCTTCTATCTTGGTTATCTTACTATCGTCTCTCTCAATTTTAACTTCACATCCTACAGGACACATTATGCAGACAACAGATATTTCTTCAGTCATCTCCTAACCTCCAAAGTCAGTTCCTCCTTAGTCTCGTCTAATACGTTTATAGACAAATCTAAGCGTATCATCTCACCTGGTTTTACAGACGTCTTCTTTAACACTTCGTTTATCTCAGTAATGACGATTTCAACTTCAGGTTCGGGTTTTTCAACTCTAGCATATATAGTCACATCGTTTTCTCCACTCAATTTTTGTGGAACAACCAATCTGATATTTCTACCCTTTTTTATTTTGATCCAATTCTCGATGACTCTTCCTTTGTTTTTGATATATCTCTTGGCACTTTTAGCCGCCTTCTCTCCTTGATATGCAGCAAAATCAACATAATCATTTATCGCCAGAACGTTTCCCGCTGTGAATATGCCAGGTATACTGGTTTCTAAAAATTCGTTCACTTTTGGTCCTTTTGTAGCGTGGTCCTTCTGTACACCAAGTTCATCCAACTTCTTCGTATATGGTACCAAACCAGTAGCCAATGCAACCGTGTCGCATTTAATTGTCTCTTCAGAACCAGATATGACCTCGAGATCATCGTTTATATCGACAGTCACCACTTCTTCTACTCTGTTTTTTCCCCTTATCTCTTTAACAAGCTTCTGAGTGTAGAGGGGTATATCAAAATCATGGAGACACTGTACAACATTTTTTGTCAGACCTCCTGGATAAGGCATCATCTCAAATACACCCACTACCTCGGCATTTTCAAGGGCAAACCTTCGAGCCATTATCAGGCCGATATCGCCAGACCCTATGATTACAACCTTCTTTCCGGGCATGACACCGTGTATATCCATCAATGTTTGAGCCTCTCCAGATGTGTAGACTCCGCTCAACCTGTCACCTTGGATACCTGTTTCAAATCGGTGTCTTTCTCTAGCTCCTGCTGAATAGATGATCGTCTTTGTTTCAACAGTAAGAATACCTTCAGGTGTGATAAGCTCTACATTTTTTTCTAGTTTTGATACGTCTTCTATTGAGGTCACATGAGCATTAGTCATCTTGCTAATTTCGAGTTCTTCTAATCTTTCTATTTGTCTTTCTGCAAATTCTGTTCCCGTCAGGTTTTCATCGTAGTAAAAATTTCCAAACCCAGGATGCGTACATTGTAAGGGTATGCCTCCTATCTTTTCTTTACTTTCTATTAATAATACGTCTAATCCCAGCTCTTTACATTTCAGAGAAGCGGCTAATCCAGCAGGACCTGCACCGATGACTACAGTGTCATAGCTTTTTTCTATCATATCATCAATCACTACTCTCTTTTCGAAGAACTTTCACATCACCTATACCGTACTCTGTTTCTTTTCCCCTGATATTGATATTCCAAATCGCTTTATCCAATTCCTCCGATAATATCTTAGCACACTTGACTCTGCAGTATGAACCCTGACAGAATCCAAACAGTGCTAAAGTTCTAAACTTTATACTGTCCAATGTTACTTCATCTCCCAAATCTTTCATCCTATTTATGGCTTCCAAAACCTCAGCTTTTGTCACTTCTTTGCACATACAGACTACCCTGCCATAATTCTCATCTTTTTGGATCAGTTCTTCTTTCTTTTCTTTACATTGGGTAGAAAATCTGGTTATCCCAGTTCTTTTTGGATTCCATCCTTTTTTTTCAGTTAAATCGATATCAAACTTTTCTCCCAAAATATCTCTTACCTTATTTGCGATCGCAGGGGCAGAAGTTAAACCGGGTGATCGGATACCTGCGGCGTTGATAAAACCGTAAACCTCTTCATAACTCCTGATGATGTACTTTCCTTCGGGTGGTTCAGGTCTCAATCCCGCAAAGGTTTTAGATACGCGTTTTTTACTAGGTAATTTCTTTAAAAGATTTTCAGCATTATACCGAATAAATTCCAAACCATCATCAGAAGTAGATCTTTCATCTTTGCAGTCTTCAGGTAAATCCTCCGCTGTAGGTCCGAGTATAAGATTTCTTTCAACACTCTGGACAGCATAAACACCCTTCGTCTTCTCTGTCGGTGTGGGATGTACTATTTTTTCAGGTTTTTTCTCCACATCTTCATCGAAAAGATAGTACTGGCCTTTTCTAGGTTTGATATCGAAGTGATCAATACCTACCATCGAAGATATCTCATCTGCGAAAAGACCAGCCGCGTTTACCACAACATCGGCTTCCATTTTTCCCTTATCAGTTATAACTTCATTTACTCTTCCATCCTCTACCATTATGTGTTTAACCTCAGTATCGAGGGATATCTCAACTCCATTTTTAACAGCGTTCTCCACCAAAGCTATGACTGCTTCCCATGGTTCTATTACTCCTGCTGTAGGAGCCCACAGAGCGTATTCCGCATCATCATTGATCATGGGTTCAAGTTTCTTCAATCCCCTCTTATCGACGATCTTTAGCCCCTCTAAACCGTTTTTCTTACCGATTTTTAAGTACCTCTCACAGGTCTCAAGGTCTTCTTGATCATAGGCGATCATCAACTCCCCACGCCACCTGACAGGAATATCTAGATCTTCAGACCATTCCCGCCATAACCTATTTCCCTCGACACATAAATCAGCTCTAAGAGGATACTTTTTGGGATCTTCTTCATGTCCTGGGTGTAAAATACCAGTGTTAGCTTTAGTCGCACCCCATCCTACATCTATCTCTTTCTCTATAAGAGTAATTTCAAGATTTTTGTATCTGCTCAATACCCGAGCTATTGATGCTCCGGTTATTCCGGCTCCGATTATTATCACTTTGTTCTTCATCCTCTACTCACCTATCGTTTGCCCAGCCTAAGGACTTCTTAACTGCTTTCTTCCATCCTTCGTATTCCCTTTTTATATTTTCCTCTATCTCAGAGGTTCTTTTATCCTGCCAAATTATTGCTCTATGAAAAGGTTCTCGATTTTTCTTATCCCAAAAAACAATAGTCTCTCTTTGAGTCGCTACATCTATTGCTTTTATTTGGGCTGGAGATATTCGGGCGTCTTCTATAGCTTCTTTACAAGACTTCAATTGTTTTTTCCAGATGAATTTTAGATCTTGCTCTAACCAGCAGGGTTTGAGAAAGTACTGAGAAATAGAATTTTTACCGTTTCCAACTATTTTTCCATCATAATCTATTACAAAAGACTTTGCAGTACTTGGGCATTCATCTAGATTTAAAATATACGCCTGTTCTTTATCCATCAGTAGACAATAGATGACTTCATATAAAAATTTGATTTGTTGAAAAAATAAAGAAATGGTTTTCAATCGGTTAGTTCGTCCAATCTTCCTTCTACGATCTTTAGCTCCTCTTCAAACTGATCTGCATAGGATTTTAGTTCTTCAATTTCGTCTTCTATTATGAGTAAAAAGCTTCAATATCTTCATCAACCAATATGACTTCATTTTGTAATATTTATCTTTTAGTTCTGCTTATGCGATGCATCATTTCAAATTTACAGCATGTCCTTTCATCTTTATTATATGAGATCTATCCTTACCAACAACATTACCACAGGTACATTTCACTTCTCTTCCGTCTTTTTCACTGTCATCCTCCAATATTCTATCTTTATGGCACTTGACCAGATTACCGTCTCCATACTTAACATACTTGAAAATCAATTTACCACATTTGTTGCAACATATGTCTAAATTTCTTCTTCTCATGGTTTTTACCTAAGTATTTTAGTTATCCTATTTTTTACTTTTGTTAAATGTCAAATTTAGAATTTTCACTTGATCCTGAGATATGAGGGAATGTCCCTTGTGTGAAAGAATATTTAGGTAATATTCATATTGTTCTATCTACCTCGGTTCAATGGGATAATCTTCGATAAATTTTATGGATTTCTCTAGTTTTTCAAATGTGATTTTATCTATCTGGTGTTCTAATTCTCAAGCTTCTAATTCTATTTGCTTTCTCTATAAATAACATCTCTAAAAATTCAGCAATCGTTCCATGAGATATCGATTGAATCCTTAGCGTTTTTTCCTTTTGGTGACTTGATATATGATTTAAATCGCTATAAATAACACAAACAGATGTCATAATGATGACATCTACAGTTCACAAAGTGATCCTTCCAGGTTTTTTTGGAAATAGCACTGTATTTTTTACATCATCTAAACCACATACAAATCTAGTCAATCTCTCGATTCCAAGACCAAAACCAGCCGAGGGAGGCAGCCCTTTTTCCGCGAATTTCAGATATTCCTTAAAGTGGTCTATGTCTAAATTTTGCTCTCGTAGTCTTTTCTTTATATTTTCTAGTTTATGTTCTCTCTCCCCTCCTGATAAAGCCTCTCCAAAACCTTCTGGATATATCAGATCCATATCTCTTAAAATACCTGGTCTTTTAGGATCTTCCATATCATAAAATTCTCTTTCGTCAGAAGGTATATCCGTGATCCAAAAAGGCTCTCTTTTTTCCTGGGATAGAACTTCTTCAAATATCCTTCCATATTTGTTGTATGCGTGATGATATTTTATCCTCTCAAAAGGTGGTTCAGGGATTTCAAGTTCTCTATCAAAAAAGTCTAATTCATTGGAACATTGTTTTTGTATTTTTGAAAGAACATGAGATAAAAGTTCTTCTCCAAAAGTGATAATCTCTTCTCTAGAATATTCACGAACTTCAATATCTAATTGTGTAAATTCCACTAAATGTTTTCCTGTGTCTGTTAGTTCAACAGGTTCTAATCTAATGTTGGGAGAGAATGTAAATATTTTATCAAAAGATAGCATTGAGATCTGTTTATGAAGTATCATACTTCTAGTTAACTGGTATTTACCATCATAATACTCGAATTCTGCTTTTCCAGTTGCATGATGAAGAGGATCAGTTTCGGGTGAGATTATCACAGGAGAGATCTCGATGAATGAATTTTGTCTTAAAAAGTCTCCTAGAATCTTTTTTAATTCACATTTCACTTTAATGGCATTCCTCATTCTTTTGTCTTTATATCTCTTATATTTTTCTTTAGCTAAACCTATTTCTTCTTTTTTGTCTTTTTCATCCATGTTTTATCACCTTTTTTTCAATTCTATTTTTCCTTCTGCTATCAAAATATGAAGAACAATCTTTCCATCGTCCGTTAAAATTACTGATTTAGGGTTGTTTTTGCTACCATATTCTATCAATTCTAGATTTTTAAGAATACGCGCATTATCTTTCATTGTTGAAATGGAAATATTATACTTTTGACTCAGTTCTCTGAGTAAAGAATTTAATGAGGAATGTTCATTTCCTTTATCTTCAACTTGCTTTAGTAAGAAAAGCTGCTTTTTGTTCAATGCTTTCGAAAAAAGTCTTCCAAATACCTCATAGTTTGAATAATCTAACTCCAGATCAGGGGCAGCTGATTTTGGTAGGGCATCACGTCCTCTTGACAGATCATCATGATCACTTGATTTCTAATCAGGACTGTGTTATATAAATTGTTGGACGAAAAAACACGTCTTAGTCATTTTAGCAGTTGGGTAGGATAAACAGCCATATCTCATTTGGAAGTAGCTCACATTATATAGGTATAAAAACATTAAATTAAATGGAGAGCGTGTCTGAGAAATAATTTTTCATAAAAATTCTATAAATACCTGATGTGACTTTAGTATATTCACTTCAATATCAAAGGAAAGAGATAGAAAACAACTCAGCTTATGAGACAATCTATTTGGACTCTATCAGCGGTCCCTTGGAAAGAGATCTTCGAAATGAAACGTTGATTTTTTAGAGAGATCCCGCAAGTGTATTTAATGTACTGGGCTGATAAGCACGCGGCTCTTCCATGCAGAAATTCTAAACTTTTTCATGTGGCTGAGAAATTGGGATATGAATTTGAACTGAATGGACTCGATGGAGAAGAAGTCGCCAGGATTTATAACAAATATGTTGAAGATAGTAATAACGAACCCGATTGTGACGAATTGAAAACTTATGCCAAAGATGGCCTTATCTCGATGAAGCATGTATATGGAAAGATAAAGGAGCACCCGTACTACATGATAAAAAAAGGGTCGAAAAGGAATATTGGAAAAGATGAAAAAAATAAAAAAACATCTAGCTCATTATTCTCTGATCTGAAGAGCTATATCTGGCCTGTCTGTTATTATACCTTTTACTTGTTTCTGGACCAATTTTTTCATCAAATCACCATCATTGACTGTCCATACGTAAACATCTAAATCAGAGAGGTCCATCCTTTTTAAGAAGAATAATTTCAAAAGTCTATGATTTGGACAAACAAAATCTGCTTCACATCTTTTCAACCGACACTTGGGAAAGAGCTCGGAAAGACGAGTAAAGATTTTATTTTCTGGTTCTTCGACTCCTAATATGAGTCCCGTTTCTATTTTGGGATCCAACTCATTGATCGATTTTACAACTTCATCTTTAAAAGACTTCATCATAAATTCATCATAGTCGAGTTGAGGAACTACGAGTTGGATCAATTCTTTTTCATATCCTTTTTCCTTCAACTCTATATCTAAATCGATCTTCCCTTTACACAGTTTAACGACTTCCTTCACCGTTGGAACTTTATATCCTTCACGCTTCGTTTTCTCCAATATCTCTTTGTACTCAAGCTCACTTATTTTCTTATCATTCAAAAAAGGATCGTGAAACGCTATCAGCACATCATCTTTGGTTCTCCGCACATCAAATTCTACCATATCCGCACCTAACTCTATAGCTTTTTTAAACGACTCGATAGAATTATCAAACTCGACTAAGCCTGATGCTCCTCGATGTGCAATTATTTTAGAATCCATTATCTTATCCTCTCAGATTGTTTTTAAGAAATGTACTTATCCTTTCTTTATATTCCTTATGATATCTCATTAAAAAAATCAAAAGAGCAGGAACAAAAATCAATACTATATACAGTGGCATCAAACTTCCTCCAACCCCTCAATGGACCAAATCAAAGGTATAGATATCCAAGCTAAGACAGCGGCAAACGGAAATAACAGCATGTAATTACCTCCTGCTAGATCCACCACAAAACCTCCGATAACAGAAGCAAGCATTATAGGGAGAGCTTTAGTGGCTTCGAAGACACCGTAATATCGACCATTGAATACCTCTTTTTTGTATTTAGTGAGTAGGTCTCCAACAACGGGAAAAGAAGCCGCTAAAATAGCTCCCCAACCTAGTCCAGCGAAAAGAAGAGCGACAAATATCTGAGTTCTAGAGGTGATGATCCATCCTATCGTGAGCGGAAGAGCCAACATGGCTGCTCCTGAAACTATGCCTATCCTTCTGCCTATCTTGTCATATATGTAGCCTCCTGCTAAAGAGCCTCCAAGGACTGTAAAATTGAAGGCCGCCATCGCAAAAAGGCCGAAGGAGTGAACTTTATCTACGCTTGCCTGAGATGCGTCACCATGTATCATATATGCAATTATCCCAAATAAAAACACAGCAATCAATTGATAACTCATCCAGAGTAATATTTGAGCCGTATAAAAATTGAGGAAGTTCTTATCTTTGAAGACGGTTTTCAAATATGTTTTTAACTTTTGTTTTGGTATTTTCTCTGGAGGTTTAGGTTCCTTTACTCTGATATACGTGAAAACAGATGCCAAGATCAAAAAGAAAGCGGTAAGTAAGAACATCGTGTATTGCCCGCCGCTTCCATACTCCGCAACTACGTATCCTGATAAACCAAAGAGTACTAGATTTCCAGCCCATTCACCTAAAGTGATAAAACCGCTGCTTTTCCCTCTATCTCCAACCGGAACCAACTCAGGCATCAAGGCCCTAAACTGACTTATATAGGAATACATTGCAAAGTAAAAAATAGCCACTACCAAAGTGAAAAGCCATAGAGGTGCGCCTACCGCATAACTGGTATATATCATGAAAGCAAAAATTCCACTTAGAACGCCTCCTGCTAGTATGAATGGCATCCTTCTGCCTTTTTCAGATTTGTAGGTATCGCTCATATAACCCAACAATATGGGTATCAATAGCCCCATCACACCTTGAAGACTCAAAACTACCCCACGTATAAAGGCTGATTCGGTGTATTCGCTCAAAAGAGGAAAGGTGAATCCCTTATTCAGGGCGAATCCAAAACCTCTACTGAATCCTAAAAAAGCAAGAGTGAAAATGACTCCTTTGTAGAAACCTTTTTTCTTCAAATTATCTTCTTCTTGTATATTAGATTAAAATATATAGATTTGGGTTCTTTTTGAGTAACTGAAGGTCCAAAAACGATCTTTAGCCCCATTTCGTATAAATATAATAATAAATCAGCATCGTTACTATAATGAATATTATCCCTACTAGATAAGGTGATAAGGGAGAAACATAGAAAGCTAAAGAACCAGCAATTAATGGAACTGGAATGCTGATGATCTTTCTTAGAGATCGAGTCAATCCAAAGTATTCACCTCTTCTTTCATCTTCGATGAATTCACACAGTAAACTGTTATGAAGCGGCCACCAGCACGTATTGCCAAAAGATATGAGAGCGAGTGCTAAAACTATAGTGGAAAGTTCTACAGAGAAATACATTAGGATATAACCTACACCTATCAGAAACAGACCAAATATGACTATCTGCTTGCTTTTGGAGTTTATCCTATCTTTGATAAGAATACCTGCGATCACAGCCGCCCCAACTCTCCCCAATTCACCAAGGATAACATGAAAAAACGTACCGTTAAGTTCAGTTATTATATAATTGATCCAGACGAACATAGCGGGCAGATTGAAACCCAATATTAGAAGAAGATCCGCTCCAAGCAAGGCTTTCAATTTCTTATCAAATCTTGGTTTTTTGAACTCTAAAAAGTCGAGTTCTGCCTCCGTTTCCACCGATGGTAAATAAGTCAAAGAAAGTACTGCGATACCTAAAAATCCGATACCGCATAAAAAGAATACGACTCTGAACGCAAACTGAGTAGGGTAAAGGATTCCAAGAAAGATACCGAAAATCGGAAAAAATATCAGTTGAGAAGCGTGATCTAACACGAGTTCTATCGTAAAGAACTTTTCTCTATTCTCTTCTGGAAATGCCTCATGTTGATAAGCCTGCATCGCAGAGTAAAAGGGATCTGTGATATACCATATCAATTGGGCTCCGATCACCACATAGATCAGCAATGGTCCAATAGCTATAGAAAAAAGAAAACTGTAGATCCCAAGCAATACTCCTATGATCGCCATACCATAATTGACCAAAGTTGTGTCCAACTTTTTTCCGATAAAGTAGGATAAAATAGCCGACAGTAAAAGAGCTGCAGTGTACAACCAGCCTATATCATAAACGTCTCTCCCAACCAACAACAAGTAAACAGGGACCATGTTCATTATTACGAATAAGGGTGAGTTCACAAATTCAATTAAGAGAAACCTTTTCGTTTTGAGACTGGAATTCCTGACATCACTGACTATCGATGGTGTCATGAGTGAAGTCGTGAATATATAGTGATTATTTAAAATTAATTGATATTAAAATGAGACTTTTTCTCACTTTCGGGATAGTGTGTAGGAGGGAGTATATTTTGATCATAACTTAGGATCATTAGTGTGATTTCTAGCAATGTAAATAGGGTAAATGATAGATTTCTAGATGATTAACATTATAAGCTTTTAATTATTCTCGAAGAACAGTGATAGAGATATGGGAAAAGGAAACGTTCCGATCGATAATGAGAACGCAAAAAAGATCGTAGATGGATGTCAGAATCTTTTGTGTAATCAAACTCCACTGGGAAATCAGGAAGCTATTAGTAACAATCGATATCTCGGTTTATCTGGTTTCATCTATTCTTTTTTTCATTCTTTGAGTTAAATAGGCAGAGAAGAAACCCGTAATCACACCTGCAATAAGTAGAATGATCGACGCAAGTGGAACTTGTATAGAACCTATTTTATAGTATAAAGAAGAATAAAAATAAGTATAAAACATATTCATACCTAAACCTAGCAGTCCTCCTACTCCCGCTAATATTATTCCCGCATCTGTTGGAGAGTATATCTCTGTTTCACCCAAGTCAAAATGTTCTCCTATTTCATTACCATGATAAATTATCATTATAATGAAACCGCTTAAAAATCCAATCCATGCCCCGATGTTACCAAATATTAGGCCAAATAGAATCGCTAAAATGACAGCTAAAACAGCTCCAAAAAGGAAAGTCACCATCATACTCTGACCGGCAATCATTAATTGATCAAAATCAGTAAACTTATTTCTAGTAGCAAAGATAGCAAATAGTCCCATCAAAATAACTGCTAATAGTAAATAGTGATTTATCTCTATCCCTCTCAAATTTAGAACGGAAGTCCCAAAAAACCAGAAAATCATCCCATATGAAAGACCACCAACTGCACCTATAGTCAATAAATGCTTACCCCCATATTTCAGTGATATATGGACTAGTATGAAGGAGGTAAAAGGGATTATGGCCCCTAAAGAAGCTAGTAAACCTCCAATATCGTCCCCAATCAGATATCCTATTATAAAAACAATCGACACTGGTACTGACAAATAAGTTAACCATCGAGATATTTTTTTTTGATATTTTTCTTCCATGAGATTCAGTAAGTTCCCCTTCATATCTATCGCCGTCAAATGTATGTTCGGATATATATTCATTTAGTAAAAGGGATTGAGACTTTTTATCACTTTCGGGATAGTGTGTAGGAGGGAGTATATTTTGATCATAACTTAGGATCATTAGTGTGATTTCTAGCAATGTAAATAGGGTAAATGATAGATTTCTAGATGATTAACATTATAAGCTTTTAATTATTCTCGAAGAACAGTGATAGAGATATAGGGTGTTCTATACAGTTAACCATGCCAGTTTTACACCTGTTGAAATAGCTAAGTCAAAAGATCCTCCTGCTTCGTAGTGATCAAATTTCTCGGATAAGACAGGAAATGGTAAAACCGATTGTCTTAGAGTTTTTTCTTTCCATTTCTTGGAATATCTGTCTGGTTTTACTCTATCCTCTCAATAGATCTCTATATCAATATTCTCTTTCGAAGTTCAAGCAGATTACGCCACCTAAAAATCAATCAAATCATTCAAAATTCTACATCCCGAAAAAATTAGAAAGTCTCGTAGAAATCTCCAATAAATTATTATATAGAGACTTCTTCCTTACATCACAATTTGGAGTTCTGGTCTATGACTAAATTACTAGTCCAAACCGACGGTGCATATCGAGGTAAAGATGGAGGCGTAGCTTCATACGGCTATGTATTAAGTCGAAATTCTAGAAAGATCCGGGAAGATTATGGGCTACTTCTCGAAGAAAGAGCAACCAACAATTACGCCGAATACATGGCACTAATAAAAGCATTGAGATGGATCAAGAAAAATGATCTAGAGTTCGATGAAATGTTGATCCAGACCGATTCAAAATTGGTCGTTAATCAGGTAAAAGGGGAATGGTCGGTAAATTCAGAAAACATGAGAGATCTTTGGGAAGAGGTTAAGGAACTCATCGCCTTTTTTGATGAGCGATCTAAAGAAATCAACATAAAGCATGTGTATCGAGAAAACAATGTAAAAGCTGATGAATTATCTCAGCAAGCATTGGAAGATCATTTCCTTGCTCAGGAATTGAAGAGCGAAGATAAGAAGACTTGTCCGGAATGTGGAGATGATCTAGTAGTGAGAGACGGCAAACATGGAAAATTCTGGGGATGTGCCAATTTCCCCGACTGTGAGTATACGGAGAATTATGAAGAAGACTAAACCTCTCTCTTTTTCTACGTTTTATCCATTAGGATTTCATGCCCATATCAGTATTATCGTAGGTAGTTTGCAGCCATGTTTTTCTATCTCTTTTTTAACACCTCTAGTTCTTTGCTCTACTACTATTCTACCTAAAGATAAATAAGACTCTGGTCATATACAACAATGATATGAAAGTGAGTGAAGTCGGGCTAGAACATTCAGAGACTTTATACTCTATTTGGAAAAAAACTAGAGGAAAATATTCTCCCAAAATGAGCGAAAAGGAGTTCATACACTATTATTTTGGAGACCCTAGTTCTATCAGTAGGCCTTTTTTGGTAGAAAAAGGTGAGGAGATATTAGGGGCTGTGATGCTCTGCTCTTATGAAAACTTCTGTCTCCTGTATGATTGGATTGAAGAAAGAGAACTTGAAGTTTTCGATGAAGTGATGAACGCTCTTCAGTCATTGAACCAACTAGAAAACGTGATATCGTTGTCTCCATCCTTTGGAAGACAAGAGTATTTTGAAGATTGGAAAAATGTAGGATTCGCCATTGATGAGAGAGCTCCTTACCACATCCTGATGAGAAAAGAAATACTAGAGAAAAAAGAGGTAGAGAAAAGAAGAATAGGGATAGAAAAACTCTCTAGCCCCGAAAACGAAAAGATGGAGGAGTTAGCGGACATCATCGCTGAGATCTCGCCTCGCTTCAGCAAAGCAGATATGATAGAAATATTGAATTGGGAGCTGGAAGGGGATATGAGTTACTACAAGGCTCTGAAAGACGGAAAAACAGTGGGATATTCCGGTATAGATGTGAGAGAACTTTCCATCGGGAAAACGGTGTATTGGATCAAAGAATTGGGTGTCCATCCCAAGGAAAGGAGAAAAGGCATAGCCACATATCTTTTTAAACACACATTGATTAGAATAAAGGAGGAAGGAGGTAAAGAAGTCTACATCGACACTCATTCTGAGAATCCTGCCAAAAAACTGTACGAAAAGCTGGGTTTTCAAGTGACAGAAAAACTGCCGAATCTGAAATACGAACTGTAGTCACTATTAGAGTAAAAACCTTTAACTTTCTATTTGAAAAGATGACTTCCATCGCATGATTCTGAAGTTGTTAAGGTTGCAAGACCTTCTCTACAACTTGCAAAGGGTATTTCGTTCTTCTCACACTCCTTTGCAACCTTTCCTAGTATCTCTTTTCGCTTTTCTTTGGGAAGATAATAACTGTTATCGATCTTTTTCCCCTCTTCAAAATAAAGCTTTTCTACATCATCGGCTACCTCAGGAAAAGCCAATTCAATTCTTTTCCAACTGTCTCCTCTAGGCTTGAATGTGCTCGACACTACATGTTCTGCTCCTGCTTCATTCACCTTTTTAACTACGCGGTTTATCTCACTTTCAGTGAGTTGAGGAAATATTGGATCAAAACGAACACCTACTGAAATTCCTTTCTTAGAAAGACTTTCTACCAACTCCAATCTTTTTCGGGTTGAAAGAGCGTTCGGTTCCAACTTCTTCTTGACCTCTTCATCTAGTGTACATAAGCTGATAGTGACCGTACAATCAGCCCGCTTTAGGATATCTATATCTCTTTTAACGTGGACTCCTTTCGTAACTATTAATATTTTCATACCGTTTTTCTTCAGTACCTTTAAACAGCGCCTAGTATCTTTGTATTTTTTATCCATCTTCAAGTATGGATCAGAGGAATTCGAGAGGGAGATAAGGGAGCCTTCTGGGATCTTTTCCAGATCCTTCTGGACTCTTTCCACTAGATCCTTTTTCCTCCGAGGTCTAAAGAAGTTGGGTATATATGTGGCGTAGCAGTAGATGCACCTATGATCGCATCCGGTGTAAGGGTTAAGTGAGTACTTATCAGGACAGGTGCAGAGTTCTCCATCCCAAGGATCGAATTCTCTGATGACTTGCATTATAGTCGAAAACCATAAGGTGGTATTAAAGTCTATCAGTTTTCGCATTTCAAACCAATTTAGATCATCAGTTCACCATCATTTTCTAGACAGCTTCAAAGACAATGTTGCTAAGCTCACAAATATCAGATA
>CAZRSB010000040.1:0-17507 GCA_964602715.1 uncultured Thermoplasmata archaeon
TAACCCACATCGAATCCAAAAAATCTATAATCTTGTAGAAATTCTACAAGGTAAATCTTTATTTAGCAAGAAAACATTTTTTGCATCTGATTATCTCTCTTTAAGGAATAACAGAGGATGGTGATTTAAATTAGAAGAAAAGGTATAAAGATAGTTCAAGATAAAAAAGCTATCAGATCGTCTACCCAAAAGACCCGAAATAACATATTAACTTTACTCCGGTCTGGCCCCATGACTGCTGAACAGATCTCTGAAGCTTTAGAGATCGACACCTCTACAATATACAGACACTTACAAGAATTGGAAAAATATGAATTCATCCGGAAAGTTGGAGAGGAACACGAAAAAGGAAGGCCCAAGCACATATACGGAAGAACCGCTGACATGTATTTGATGATCCCTAGAACGTTAGATCTAAACAAAGAATCTTCCGAGTTCACTCAGATAGAATTTGAAGAAACCGAAAAAACTTTGAGAAACCTACAGGCCCTCGGTTATGATGTACAGATCGATGATGAGACCATCAGGGAGTTCTCAGAGCTTTTCAGAGAACTGGGTGAAAGATTCATAAATATATTAAAAAACAGATCTCGCCCTATGAGTGATATAAGCAAATTAAAGTTTGTTCGATTGACTATTCTGCTCCTACTTCTAGAATTAGAAAAAAATGAACAACTAAGAGAAATAGTTTCCGAATATATTGACAACTTGGATTGAAATAGAACCAACTCGGCAGGGATAGATGGAAAAAGTATTATACTAAATGTTATTGTATGGAATTAGAATCACCCATGGCCGTGGTGGTGTAGCTTGGCAGCACGTGGGACTGTGGATCCCTTGGCTCGGGTTCAAATCCCGACCACGGCCCATTTTTTGATAGGGATTTGTTTCACGAGTTTTTTTTCTTCTTGAAAAAAAAAACGAGCGTTAGGAATATGAAAGTATTGAATATTCCTGACTGAATCCCGACCACGGCCCTCTGTTCTTATATGTGCCTGGTTCAAGTCCGTATTCTTAGTCATACGTAGAATCATCAATTTAACTTCCTTCTACTCTCGAATTGCTTAAGCTTTGATAGAAGAGCCTTATTGGGTGGAGAGTAGGGTGTTTTTGTAAACCAACATCTTTTTTTACTTTAGAAAGATGTCTCTATTGCCTCCTAGGACCATCTCTTCTTTTAAAAAAAATTCCTCACCTTAGCTAAATAGAACTAATGTCCTAGGAATCTTGTATTTGCACGTTCCTAAGTTGCACATCAATTCGTGCACCACCTAACTCTGAATCTTTCACTTCGATACTGCCATCATAACTCTGAACGATCTCCTTTACCAGATACATCCCGAGTCCTGTTCCGGCATTTTCACCTTTTTTGTACCCTCTTTCAAATATCTTTTCTTTTAATTCATCTGAAATACCTTTACCATCGTCTTCAAGAGTCACGATACATTTATCTCCTTCCATCTTTCCGTTGATCTTTATATTTTTACATCCACTATGTTTGATAGAGTTCTCAATCAAGTTGCCGAACAGCGTATTTAAGAGGGAGCCACACTTCACTCTAAGATCGAGGTTTTGGACTTCAATATCTATATCTTTTTTCTCAGCTTGCTCTTCATGTTCATCTATAACGCTATCTATAACATTCTTTAGCTCTATTTCACCCATCTCTTCACTTGTTTCTATTTTCTGTAGAGTTCCGATCTTTTCGATTAATTGTTCGGCACTATCTACGCACTTCATGAAATCATCAAAATAACCCTCACTTCCTTCTTCCATCAGTTGAACATATCCCTTTGCCATCTGTATTTTATTTTTAACGTCATGCCGTAAAATTGAATGCAGGACGTCTTGTCTCTCTTCAGCCTCCTTTCGATCAGTTATATCAAGGTGAGTTCCCGTCATCCTCACAGGATTTCCTTCATCATCCCATTCAACCACTTTTCCTCTATCGGCGATCCAAATCCAATGGTCATCTTTGTGTTTCATCCTCCCTTCAAATTCATACATATCGTTTTCTCCTGCAAAATGTTTCTCCAATAACTCTTCAGATCTTTTTAAATCTTCAGGATGAGCAAGTTCTCTCCAAGTTTCGATATCTGTAGGTTCGAGTTCTTCAAGCTCATAGCCCACCATTTCAGCCCACCTCTCATTGAATACAGTTTTACCTGTCTGAACGTACCAGTCCCATATACCTGCTTTTGTTCCATTCAAGGCCAAGTCAAGCCTTTCCTTAGTCTCCTTTATTTCCTCCTCGGCCTCTTTTCTTTTTGTTATGTCTTGAGCTGTGATTATAATACCCTCTACTTCCGGATCATCTAAATGATTAACAGCTCTGATCTCGAACCAAATCCAATCTTCTTTGCCTTTCCCTCGTAATTCCACTCTGTATTCTTCGCCCGGATTTTCAAGCATCTTTGAGAAGATCTCAAGGCTTTTTTCTCTGTCATCTGGATGAGCGAATTCTAAAGCTTCAGCTCCCATAAATTCACTCGGATCCATCTCTAAAACATCATCAGAAGGATAACTATGATATTTTATATTCCCTTTTTCATCTAAAACATTGATATATTCTGGAGTGTGATCAATATATTCCTCTTTCCGTTTTAATTCTCTTTCCTTTTCTTTCTGCTTGGTGATATCCTTGTACACTACTACGTGGTGGCGTTCACCATTATATTCCACTGGTCTCGCTGTTATGGCTACATCTACTTCTTCGTTATCTTTGGTCAATCTCACAGCTTCGTGTTCAACATAATTCCACTCTTCGCTTTCTTTACCCAATCTGTTAGACTCATCGATTTTATCTTCAGGAACAATGTGGTATTTGAGATTTTTACCTAGGATCTCATCTTCTTCATATCCAAAAAGATCTTCAAATTTCTCATTCACTTGAACTACTTCGAAATCATCGTTGACCTCTACGATAGCCTCAGGATTATACTCAAATAGAGTCTCATATCTTTTGGTTTCCCTTTTCAGTTCTTTTTGAGACCTAATCTGTTTTAGGCTATTAACCAGATGAGAAATCAGGATCTCAGCTAGATGAAGGTCAGACTCATCAAAATATTCCTGTTGGTAGGATAAAGCTTGAAATACACCTTCTTTTCCAATAGGTATACTTATCCCAGACTTATAAGCGGGATCTGAAGGTTTAGCCCTTTCTTCCTCAGATAATTCTTCTGTAAGATAGGATTTTTTCTTTTGGAAGGTCAGTCCACTAATTCCTACATCTTTCGGGTACTTATCACCTTTTTCTACATTTTTAGCTTTACTCTCTTTTACGATCAGTTCATCTCTATCTTCCATAAGAATAGTGCAACCTTCGAAACCCAATATATCCTCTGCTGATCTCACCACTTTTTCATAGATATCTCTTTCAGAGGTACAGTCTTTCAACTCTGTAGAGGCTTCGTAGAGTTTTTTAATTTTATCTTCTTTTTCCTTAAGATCAGTGATATCAAGGCTGCTTTCGATGATCCTCTCCACATTTCCTTCTTCGTCCTTTACTGGTGTCGCAGTGATCAACCAATGTTTCTCACCTTCAGGTGGGGATATCTCTCCTTTTTTTACTTCAGAAGATTTTAATGCTTCATCAGTTGGACATCCTTTGCAGGGTTCATCTCTCCCGTACCAAGCGTCATAACATTTTTTACCTTTCATCTCTTCTAAAGTCATTCCTGCCCCTTCTAAATAAGAACGATTAGCCCAGATTATATTATGCTCTGAATCATGATATGCTATTGCATCTGATGTGCGTTCTAAAATTATCGATTTTTCTTTTTCCGACTTTTCGAATTGCTTTTCTTTTTTATAATGCTCATATTCATGCTCGATCGCATTCGATAATACTCCAAACTGGCTTTTCGGTTCTCCTCCCTTTTGCAGATAGCGTTCAGCGCCGAGATTTAAAGCCTTCATAGCCACCTCTTCGCGACCTTTACCGGTGAACATGATGAAGGGGATATCCCACTCTCTTTTTTCTTTGACTTCTTCTAAAAAATCAAGGCCGTCCATCTCCGGCATCTGGTAGTCCGAGACGATGACATCAAAATCCTCTTTATCCAAAAGTTTAAGACCTTCTTTTGCCGAAGAGGCTGTTATCACATTCATTTTTTCCTCTTCCTTTTCTAGGAATATCTTTGCCTGCTCTAAAAAAGCATGTTCATCATCTATGAGCAGGATATTTATGTCGCCTTTCATAGTTTCCCTTCTTTTTATAGATTTTTTAAGGTGTAGAATACTTGTGAGATTATAAGTTTTATGTGGGTTGGAACAGGGGAAGTTAATAGTAATGTTTGAGCTCTAATCCCTCTGCCTGTTTAGGATCACTTTAGGATCACTGTTCTAAACGGATTTAGAAAGTTTACTTTCTGATACCTTTGAGGATGTCTTCCAAGGATAACTTATACTTCATCTAAAGTTCACTTTTCCTATAATTCTATGTCACTTTCCGCTCAGACAGATATATTCAGCAAACATTTTAATATAGAAATACAGTTAGAATGACGGTGAATCATATGGTTTCAATCACGGTCCATGGAGGGGCTAATGAGATTGGAGGGAATAAGATCTTAGTCGAGAACAAAAACACCCGTATCATGTTGGATTTCGGCACTAGAATGGGTTTTGAGTCTGAATATTTTTCAGAATTTGTCCAGCCCAGATCTAATACCAGTTTGAGGGATCGATTGATCCTTGGATCGTTACCTTTTATACCCGGAATCTATCGAGCAGATCTGATAAGACCCGCCGGTCTAGAGAAAGTAGAATCTAAAGGTAGGATCATCACAGGAGATTCAAGATTGATGGATCTAGAAGATCTAGTGACCTATGAAGAATATATGGGGAAAAATGGGGAGGAATATTTGGACGCTCTTTTACTCTCTCACGCACATCTAGACCATACAGGAGATATAGACTGCATCCATCCTGATATCCCTCTATACTGCAGCGGTACAACTAAGGCGCTAGTAGAAGCCATCGACGACTTATCTAATTTTAAATCAGAAGCCATCACCATGAAACGACACAACATACGTTTCACAAAAAGAGGGATGTTTCCAGACAGACCTAAAATTTCAAAGAAAAATGAAGATCAGAGAGATTGCATAACGATGGATGATGAACAAGAAGCATCTATAGGTTCTATCACTGTCAAAGCAATACATGTGGATCATTCAGTTCCTGGAGCCACCAGCTACCTTATTGAAGCATCTGGAGAAAAGATACTCTACACAGGGGACATACGATTTCACGGTACTTATCCTTTGACTATAGAAGACTATGTAGAGAAAGTTGGACATGATATAGACATCTTGATATGTGAAGGAACTCGTGTAGATTCGAGATCTCGTTTAACAGAAGAGATGGTAAAAGAGCAGATAATAGATGAGATGTCGGATGTAGAAGGTGTGGTTTTTGTAGACTTCAGCTGGAAAGATACTACGAGATACGAGACTATAAGAGATGCCTGTGAAGAGTGCGGAAGGACGTTGGTCATAGATGCAAGATTAGCATATATTTTGGATGTATTGGATAAGAGACCTGATAAAGAAGATGTCAATGTGTTCTTGAAGAGAAGAAGTAGTTGTCTTTATTCACCAACAGACTATTCAAGAGCAAAGCACGAATACGGCTATTCTGTCGATAAAGAAGATCTTGATCCTTCACACTATGAAGAGGGTTTGACAGCACTTGATATCATGGAAGAACCCGGAGATCATGTGGTCATGCTGTCTTATTACGGTTTGAACCAACTTTTTGACTTCGCCGATGAAAACGGTAAGATCCCTGATTCAAAGTTCATAAGAGCGCAGTGCGAACCGTTTTCAGACGATATGGCGTTAGATGAGGAACGTATGATAAATTGGTTAGATGAGTTCGGAATAGATTATGAAGAAGGCGAACCTGATGTACCAATCGGTTGTAGTGATCGTGATTGTGAAAAGATAAAGCCCGTTATCGATCGTTCTCACGTCTCAGGACATGCTTCAAGACCAGAACTAAAAGAACTGATAGCGGTGTTAAATCCAACGTCTCTGATACCAGTTCATACGGAGAATCCTGAAGAATTTGACAGAATAGTAGAAGAGCTCGGATGTGATATCGACGTGATAATGCCTGAAAGAGGTGAGACCTATGGGTTCTGAAAAGGCATACATAACTGTTCTAGGTCGGTACGTGTGGGCTTTGGTGAATTGTTATCATGCTGTCTTGCGGGAAAAGGAATATTATCCTGATAAAGTCTTTATCGTGGCTGAGGACAGGTCCAAATCGGAAGTGGATAAAGGAAAAAAGGCTTTTGGGATCCTGAATGAGCAGTATGATATCTCGCCTGAAATGGAGACTATCATCGTAGAGAACGTAGATTTTTTCTCAGCCGGCAAACGGATATCTAAGACTATCAAAGAATTGAAAGAAGATAAAACTAAGATCGCCCTCGATATAACTCCAGGAAGAAAGCCGATGATCACGGCTGCTCTAGTACCTGCGATAAAAGAGGGTCTTGAACACATCTATTACCTTGAAATATCTGATCTAGACGATGTTGCTAAGCCTTACCTGGAGATCCCTTTGGGTAAACAAAAGCTGTGGGATTTGTTAGACTTTTACAGGGAGGGATCAAATGAGCTATAACTCCTCAAAAATTCATTTTAGGGAATTGAATGTTCTAGTTAATCTTATCCCTGAAAATAGAAGATCGATAAAGTATCCGCTCTACGACTTTGATTTGGTGGATGTGAAAGAAGCACCTGATGGCTACCTGTTAGAGATAAAGAATACTGATCAGTTTGACCATTGTATTTCCGATTTTAGCAATTGTCGGGGTGAAGTTCCAGATTACAAAGATTTTAGAAGTGCGATGATGAGCAGCGGGATCTTGAAGATAAGTAACTTGGACCAGATCAAGAAAGCCATCGAGCGCTATGAAAAATCTAAGATAGGTGTGAGATTTGGTTTAGATACAAACATGCTCTATCATAACTTTGTAAGAAATCATCCTTTCATAGAGGCTGAAAAAGTCGTTCTTGTCGATACTGTGAAGGAAGAGATCAAAAATGTGTCGAACAAAAAATACAGCAAGAATCAGATCCAAGCGCTGAAAGGTCATGCTCCCAGGTATAAAGAGCTAATCGATGAATTGTGGAACAGACGGGTAAAAAAATCGAGAAAGGCAAGTTTAGCCTTGCGAGATTGGATATACCTGATAGATAACGACGCAAGAGTCATCGAAGCTGTTGATGTGTCTTCGTCCAAAGAGAAAGGCCCCGACCAGCTCATAGTTGAAAGTCTTAAAGAGCATAACGATAAAATATCTCAGATCACAGTATTGTTGACCGCAGATGATGCTCTAATAGACCTCTGCAAGATGGAAAGTTTGGAATATATAAAATGCGATATGGAACATCAGATCAGCTCTATCGATTGTGATTACAAGCACCTAAGGAACTTACTGTACGACATGGCTAACATGTTTGGATTCATCAAATTTGGTCCAGTGATCATATACGGCGTTTATAGAGGCTACACCAGCAATAAACCGGATCTACTCAAGGTGAAGACCCAAGATAATAAATTACATAAAGAATTGGAGAATGAAATAGAAACATGTCGAAAGTTGAAGGAACTAGAGATAGAGAAGTGAAAGGAGTCATATTCGATCTAGATAATACGCTCGTTAATTTTGTAGAGGCTAAGTTGATAGCCTGTGAAGAAGTTATCGATCATCTTGATACAGGTGATCCAAAGGAGCTTTTCTATCAATTTCTCAATGGCGATCACCACATCGAGGATCCACAGAACATCAAGGATTACCTTGAATCCAAAAACAAGTATGACCATGAAGCTTATGAAAGATGTTCAGATATATACAGGTCTACAAAATTGGAGAATATTAAGCTCTACTCTGGGGTGAAACAAGTATTAGGGGAAATCCGTGAAAAAGGTCTTAAGATCGGACTGGTGACTGATGCTGAAAGTGCAGATGCTATGGATCGTTTGAAAAAAGTTGACCTTATAGATTCTTTTGATACGATAGTGACCTTTGATGATACCGGAAAGAAGAAGCCGAATAAAGAACCATTTATTTACTGTTTAGATCAGATGGAGTTGAAACCTGAAGAGGTCGTTCTGGTAGGAGATAGTTTGGATAGAGATATAGACCCTGGAAAAAAGATCGGCATGATAACGGTTCACGCAGGGTATGGGGATGAGAACTACATGGAAAAGAGAGAAGTTGAGGCAGCACATTCTATAGAAGA
This sequence comes from uncultured Thermoplasmata archaeon, assembly GCA_964602715.1. Taxonomy (GTDB): domain Archaea; phylum Thermoplasmatota; class Thermoplasmata; order Halarchaeoplasmatales; family Halarchaeoplasmataceae; genus Natronoplasma. Next base: position 8,262 of record CAZRSB010000040.1, read on the forward strand.
GATCGACGAATTGATAGATATTTTAAATGAGATATGATACTTTTTTTCATCTCTTCTTTCACAAAAACTATAAATGCCAAAATTTTCTTTGAAGTCATAGATGGGTTATAAAAGCGATCCACGGGCGAAGTTGATATTGGAAGTTATCGGAGTGACTTTCTTAGGGCTTATCCTTTCTTTATCTTTAGGCATCATTTTTAGTATATCATTGGATTTCTTAGGTTATGATCCTGATAGTATTTTTGTGATATTGAGTTCTACAATCTTAGCCCAGATAGGTTTTTTGATTTTAGCTTACCTTTACATCAGAAAAAAAAGGATAATCGCTCCTATTGCGTTTCCTTCAAGAACTGATTTAAAATACATCGGATGGGGGACTACCCTAGCACTGATAATAGCGATCGGACTTCAGATGTTCTTAGTTATTTTCGATCTGGTACCGGAATCTGCCTTAGAAGAAATCGCTGCTACCCATCCAAATATTTTGTTAGTACTTGCATTTTTGTCAGTAGTTTTGATCGCTCCCGCAGAAGAACTACTCTTTCGAGGAGCTATTCAGGGAAGACTGAGAGAAGGTCTCTCATCTAGATCCGCTGTGATCATCGCTAGTGTACTTTTTGGAGCATTGCATATAGGTAACTATGTGGGAGAACTCCTTCCGATCTTGTTAGCTGTTTCTATAATAGTTATAGTGAGTGTTATCTTAGGTGCGATATATGAAAAATCGAAGAATCTAGTCGTACCTATCTCGATCCATGCCATCTACAACGTCGTCCTGTTGTTGATGAGTTATGCTGCCCTGTGAGTCACGAACTATTGAAAATGTATATAAATAAGTCACATCAGTATGGATCATAGAATATGGAAACCATAATGATCCTGCTCATATTGAGTACTTTTATCGCGTCGATGTTTGGAACATTCACCGGTTTCGGTATCTCGACTGTATTGATCCCTATATTTATGATATTCTTTCCTCCACCTGTGACTTTACTCATAGTTGGTATGATACACTGGTTCAATAATGTGTGGAGGATATCTCTCTTCAGGAAGGGGATGATCTACAAGTTGGTACTGTATTTTGGAGTCCCTGGCATATTATTATCTTATACAGGGGCGAGGTTGACAGTAGAGATCCCGCATGATGTGTTGACTAGAGCTATAGGCGTTGTTATAATCCTTTACGTGATCTTCATCCATTTGAAGGAGGACTTCGAAGTAGAAGCTAACAAGAAGAACGCTTTGTTGGGAGGCAGCATGTACGGATTTTCCTCGGGTATTTCAGGTATAGGAGGCGAGATAAGATCGATGTTCCTTTTAGCGTATAAGCTTCCAAAATCTGTCTATATAGCGACGACAGGAGCTATCTCCTTGATCATAGACTCCACCAGGATAATAACTTACGTGTGGGGAGGTGCTAGACTTGAGACAGTACTGCTCTACGGTGCTCCCTTTTTAGTCATAGCAACTTTTGTAGGTGCTTACATCGGGAAACAGATTGTAGATAAGGTTCCAAAGGAAAGATTTAGGCAGATAGTCGGAATATTCCTGTTTTTGATAGCTGTAAAGATGATCGTTTGGCCCTGAGTGTTATGGATTGTAGGCTTTATATATTAGTAAGACATTCCTTCTCTATTTGGGAAAGACATGATGAAAAATAGATCGAGATCATTTGGAGGATACTTCAAATGGCGGACCATACTTTCTATAGCGACCGGATTCGGATGGCTCATATTTATTGTTATATGGTTATTCTTTTATGCTTCAGATTATACTGGATATCAGAACTTGGGTGTTATACTAGCCTCGATAATAGCGCTTTCTGTGCTAAACAGTACTGCTTGGAGTTTTATCGATAAACGTAAAGGTTCAAAATCCATCATTTCTACTATCACAGGATTGGTATTAGGGATATTCTTAGTGATATGGCTCTTTTATTATGCGGCTGATCATACTTTACTTACAAATTTTGGCGTCTTTTTCCTATCTTTGTTATTCCTGGCTGAAGTCAACAGTCTGATATGGATACCTAAGACTTCTTCGATCGGTTGGAGAGCCGCTGTATCAGCGGTTTCGGGCCTTGGATGGGTTATATTTTTGGTGTACTGGCTTATGGTGGGTAGCGCGTATTTCAATTTTTATCAAAACCTTGCCATATTTATAGTATCTATTTTGGTTTTGGCCGCTGTGAATGTGATAACCTGGTTGAGCTGGGTCTTTTAGGGACTATGATGGATTATAAAGTTCTATTACTCCTCTGAAGTGAAAAGATTTGTCAAGCAAGTTACATATGAAGATGACGGAGATAGTTTGGAGACGTTCGAATTGCAAGATTATGATGTCAAAGAAGTAGATGAAGACGATGAGGGAATATCAGGATTCACTTTGACTCTTCTTTTATTGGCAGCGGTCACAGCAGTAGCGATCTATAAAAAGAAGCAAAGGTGATCTTAACCTGATCGAGTAAAAAAAACTCTTTCTTTTTTTCTATATTGTTTTAAAGTCGTTTTGAAAGAAGTCACGATTGTAATATGGAGTTTTAAAATACTATAGATATATAAGACTAATCAGCTCCATAAAACCGATCTTTGGAAAAACAGCACCGTTTAGCTTCGTAATCGGGAATACAGAAGTATAATAAGTCCTGCTGCTATGGCAAAACTCACCAAATATCCTATCAATCCCATCACAACTAACGTAGGGATCCCTACTAAAAGGAACAAGACTCCAGTAAGGATAAAAAGTGGGATCGATTTAAAGAAATTCATCTCAGGAGTGCCTATCTCTTCACCCCTGTAGCTGAAGAGATAGAACATGCTGGAGAGTGATGCTAAAAGAGGAAGGAAGAAAGCATAAGGGATCAGTAATAAGCTTTCAATATGATAGTAAACTCCCAATCCTACAAAGACGAAAGACATCATTATTGTGATCGAACTCATCGATAGCACTTTACTCAAAACGAACTCACCTTTAGTCAACGGTAAGTTCCTCAAAGCATCTATCGCCTTCCCATCCACCTTCAATATAGCGTCAGTGGTCGCTACAGTCAGAAGACCGACCATAAAAAGGAAGAGGAGTGTCTGCCTCACTGGAATGTCACCATCATCTATCGCCATAAGGACCTGAGGTACCAAAATATACAAAGGGAAAAGAAACCCTATCAACATCGATGTTTTTCGTAAGATGATCTTTAGGTCTTTTTTCATGAGAGATATTATAGGATTTACTACGGAAAAACGATAATCTGTCGTTACTTTTCTTCTGGTAACTGTTTTAGTTCCCATTAAATTGTTCCAAACCCTTTTAGTGGAGTAAGAGTAAATACCGATCCCGATCAAGAGATGTACCAATAAAGTAACCAAATTCACCATAGGAGAAAAGACCGTAGCTAAAGAGAAAGGATAAGCTATCGAATACCTAAAAAAAACATCACTGTGAGCTATGAAGTATTCTTGAAGATTGGTTATAAAGAAGAACATGCTCATAAATGCAAGAAAACCCAATATCTTGAGAATATTTTTAGCGAAGCGAAGTTTTTTCCCGCCCTCTTCTACTTTAAAACCAAAGGAATTATAGATGAGTAAACCAAATGCGTGTCCCAGCAGCAGACCCGTTATGAACCATGAGAATGCTAAAATACCTTGTACTGGATAATATATTAGAAGATACACTATGGAAGGAAGAACAATACCCAAAGTTGGAATAAGATCGATTGAGAGAACGGCGGAAAGTTGATAAGAACCTATATCCAAAGGTAGGTTTTTCAGCGGTTTAAAAATATTTAGAGAAATTATATAGGAAGTTTGGACAGTAGTTTGATAGATCGCAAATACGAAGGGTACCACAGCCAAAGTCACCAGTATAACAGATATGATCGACTCATCGTCGGTGTACATAAGCTGGGAAGCTAAGAAAAAACCAAAAAAAGAGAAAATTATAGTCTGGATCGCGATCTTTCTCTTTATATTAGCAAATTTATTTAACCTCTCATTAAATTCTTCTTCACTGGTTATTTTAGGATTGTTTTTTAGTATTTCATATTGGAGTTCTCTATACAGGGTCCTAAGTATTTTATATTGAAATTTCATATATGATGAACTCATCAATTTTAATCTTTTCAATGATCATCACCCATTCCATTTTCCAATGCTCTTAATACTGTAGAGACCTCTTCTTCTCCCTTCGTCAGTTTCAGGAATATATCTTCCAAATTGTCCTCATGAGACCTTTCTCTTAGTTCATCAATGGTCCCTTCTGCTATAATCTCTCCGTTTCCAATTATTCCTACCCTGTCGCATATTATCTCCGCAATCTGTAAAACGTGTGAGGAAAAAATTATGGTTTTTCCTCTATCTTTATATTTGAACAGTATCCCTCTCAAAATTTTTGCCGTTTTTGGATCTAAACCGTTCATAGATTCGTCTAAGATCAGAACTTTAGGATCATGGATAAATGATGATATAAGTGAAACTTTCTGTTTTGTCCCGAAGCTGAGAGAGCCGATATATTGATTCATATATTCCCTCAATTCAAAAGCATCAACAAAATAATCTAGTCCTTTTCTCATCTGTTCCTGGTCGATATCTCGGATACTTCCTACCATGTTAAAAAATTCTATTGGAGTCAAGCTCTCATAAAGATTAGGACTCTCAGGAACATAACCAACTATTTTCTTCACCTTATTTTTTTGACTCCTTACGTCTAGTCCCCTCACGCGGACTGTTCCGAAAAAGTCGTCCATAACTCCGCTCAATATATTCAGAGTAGTAGTTTTCCCACTACCATTAGGTCCAATGAGACCATAGATTTCTCCTGAGTTGACCTGAAAATTTATTCCTTTCAACGCTTTTTTTCTTCCATAGGACTTTTCTAGATTCTCGACTGATATGACTTTTTCATTCATCTCAAGAAAAATAAAGATAGCTCTACTTAACTTTTAAGGAAGTCTCATATTCATACATAAAAATATGTTGTGTGTTCAAAAACATCTTGGTGAAACTCATAGCAAAGTTCGTTAACTTATGTTTATTGAATTGATTCAAAATGTTTTAAGATATGAATCGGAATTCCTCTCATTATAATCTGTAGTTGATTTGATAGTGGTTATTAAGTTGACATAATCGAAATTTAGGTTTTCTGGGATACGATATGTCCACCGCAGGTGATAATTATAAAATAGTTTTAAAGATTTTTAGAAATTTAATCCAATGAGTACACTTCTATATTTTTTGCATTAACGTCGTATTCTTCTATCAATTCCAACATATCTTCTTTATATTGAAACGGAATAATAATAGAACTTTTACCGATCTTTTTTCCGTTCCATTTTTCTAGAAAGCCGACGATATTTTTATCTTTTGATTTATACCCATAAAGTTTGTTGAGAAAAGAACTTCTGCTCCTACCTATTTTATCCCAGAAGAATATGATTTTGTGTTTCGTTCCAATCGGTTCTTCAGTTGTCTTGTATCTACCCCACAGTACTTTCCCAGTGGAAGATATACTCCTGTGAAGATCTTCCCATTCACTCAATTCGCCGATTTTCAATTCTATTTCGTTGTCTACTCCTTTTGATCTGAAAAGAGTATATTCTCGACTGTTGTAGAATTCTTCTAGAGTTTCATTGATCTTTTCTTCTATCTCATGGGAAGTATCAACAAATATATCTACATCACTCTCCTTATCAGCGGTACCTCTTGCGACGCTTCCATATAGTACGATATTATCTATTTTCGAAATCTCTTCACCCAATTTTTCTATCAAAAATGAGGTGAATCTTGCCGCATAGGCGTTGAGTATTTCATCCAATTATATCACCCACCTCTTCTTCTATGATATCTTTTATCTCAAAGAACAAATCTATCTTATCTTTTATGTTTTCTTCATTTTCTATAGGAGAACCATATGCTATATCATTCCTACTTCTCTCTATCACTCTAGCCTTATCTAATATCAGTTCTAATTTGTTTATCTCTCCTAAATCACCCGTGATCTGATTCTTTAGTTTTTGATGCGGTCTTTTCTTCTTTATCCAATTATGCTTGACTCTAGCTCCCGGTTTCATGATGTCTAGTCTGTGAAAATAAACTTCGATCAATTCAGAAACACCTAAAGATAACATCATCGCCAATCTTCTTTGATGGCTTTCAAGTCCTTTAGGGTCTTCTAGAGCTGATTGTATCTCATCTAATACTTCTTCTAGACTTTCTTTGTGTTTTTCAACTCTCACGATGACACCTGTCATTTTTATCATGTGACAAGTGTCATTTATACCTTTTTATGACAGGTGTCATTTTGTTTTGATGACAAGTGTCACTTAGGAAAAAGGTTGGTCGATTGATAAAACTAGTTATTTTTATTAGAACATGAGGTGTCAACAAGAACTTTCTTCGTACTCTTCAAGAGATATCACTTTACCTTCTTCCTCGTCCTTCAAGCCTTGTGCGATCTTCTCTATCAATCTTTCATCTACCATCAGTTCTAAAGTTTCAATTCGTTTTTCCAGTTCATACGTAATGTAAATGAGTATGAAAGGACATAAGTCATGCTCATCTTTACACCTTTAGATTACATTATCAATCGTTTTATTTAAAGATATGATGGTTGTTCGATATTTTATCTATTTTTAGTGAGCAAGATTTTGATCATGATGTGTGGTTGGTTTCGTTACGATCTGCGTCTGTTTTTGTTACGAACTACGTCAGGTAACAAACTGCGTTCATATTATGATCTGCGGGTGGTAAAGGAGAGTATAAGATACATTGAACAACATATTCATATATTAAATACAGCATCGGTTGAATGGGTTGATACCGATGTCAAAAAAAGAGTTGAAACTCATAGTGGTCGTCATCTTGTTTTGGTGTTTCATTCTAGCAAGTGTGATACTCCCTCAACTCTTAGGCATTGATTTGTGGAATTTCGATTATGCGATGTTATTTGGGATCATCATAGGTCTTTTCCTTCTCCTATCAGAATCTATAACACAAAAAATTACAAATTTGAATAAGTCATATTATGTGATCGTCATCACAACATTTGTTCTCATTTTCGTGATTTTCTTAATGATGGGACGATATGAACTCATCGATCCTCGTCTCTATGGTGACTCTTTTACTCCCGGTCTTCTTTTTGCATTACCTCTTATGTGGATAAAACGACGACTCATAGATGGTGTGTATGTCCTTGAGGGAGGCTTTGAACTTTATAAACCCCATTAAGAGAAAAGGTGTTTGTTAATTTAACTACGTTTTGTTGTTAGTAAGTGAACTATCCACACCCAAAGATGTGGCCTTCCATGCTCTCTACCGGAATGTAATTCCATAAATATTTCGAAAGAGTTTTTAGTTCGGTTGAAAGGCTATCCTTACTATGAAGGATCGGAGATTATAGCGGAAGACATCAAGGATTTCATCCTTATGTCATCCACATTTCGTCGAAGACGTAAAAGAATCAAAAAATACGTCTTTGACAATATAGAGCAATCAATTCAGTGGGAAAAAGATAGAGACCAACTTTGGGTAGTCGCTGTTGGGCATAGGAAAAACATCTATGATAGAGATCTGTAAGGGCTGTTACTAGTATTGCGAACTACGTCAGGTAGCTGTGGGATTTTATCCCTCGCTCCCTCGGCCTAAGACGCTCGGGATCAGACGCTGTTCGTGTACGAGTTACCTAACGTTAGTTCCGGTCATATGACCTTATCGTCTATTGCAAAAAAATAGGGGATAACAAACGTTTACTCATCCATCTTTAGACCCGATAGCTTCTTATTCAACTCTTCAAACACTTTCATCTTCTTGTCTCTAGTCAACTTGAACAAAACTTTCTCTACCATCTGGTTAGATACCGTAAAGATATAGTTCAACTTGATCACACTATCCTTAAGTGCTCCTTCCTCTTCAGTCAAAGGGACTCCTTCCATATCTAGATTACTCGTTACACCAGCTATAACCACATTGTTCATCTCTTCAAAAAGAACGACAGCGGGTCTTTTTTTCACCTCAAAGGTGTCGGTGTATTGGACCTTTGTGAGGATTACATCTCCCGGTTCAAGCATCTTCCCATGCCTCGTCTTCAGGATTATCCCATAATTCCTTCATCTTGGGCTGTTGGATCTTGTGTAAAAATTCGTCATATTGATTTCGCTTTTTTACATTTTCGTAAATCTCTATCATCTTTTGGATGAGATCATCATAACTCTGTTTTGGATATTCCTTCTCATCCCTCAGTTTTTTCAATGTATCTTTCTTGACCTGGACTGTTGTTACTTCACTCACTATAGACACCTATAGAAACTATATAAGCCGCCATACATAAACCCTTCGGTAACTTCGTCTATCACTTCTAGATATCTAAGTACAGCGTCTACAGCCATCAGATCTGAATTCTTCAAAATTCCTCTCCGATATATAGCGGAAGTCAAAGTTTTTATGAACTTTGACTTCCACATACATGCAAGGACTCTAAAAACTTTCGTCCTTGCATATATACCGATCGATCTTGTCCATCGCTTCTATAATATCTTCTATCAACAACACAGGGTCTTTCCTCGTCATGCATAGACCACGTCATCCATTATGCTACTCTCCAATCGAGGTTTCAGCGCATCCTTTGCAACCAGACCTATTGATTCATCAAGGATATCCTCTAATTCTTCTTTAAAATCCACGATCTCCCAACCATTCGGTTCTGAGAATTCGACCAAGACGTCGATGTCGCTGTGCTCATCATGATCATCATGCACATAGGATCCAAAGATGCCTATCTTTCTAACTTTGTATTTCTCTTTGAGTTCTGGTTTATGTTCTCTCAGTTTTCGCTTGATATCTTCTAGTTCACTCATCAGCTATGATTATGGTTGGTTAGGAATAGATAAGTTTCCTTTTTTGTACTCGATCAATCGATATTATTTTGGCTATACTTCATTATGAAATTCGGTGGATGGCGGGAGCGGACCCAAAAAGCGAGCGGGTTTTGGTTGATTTAAAGAGTTTAAGGAGTTTTTGATTTAAGAGAATTATTGAGATCAGGTTGTTTTGTTATTTTATAATGAACGTAGGTCTTATTCCAGATCCTCAAGCAGTTCTTCTATCAAAGGTTTCGTTTCTGGGATATCATGTTTTACGGTTTCCCATAAAATGTCTTGAGAGATGGTAAAATAACCGTGTATCATCTTATCTCTCATTTTAGCCATTTTTTTCCAAGGAATCTTAGGATATTCTTTTTGGATGTGTTCAGGGATCT
>CAZRSB010000041.1:0-17218 GCA_964602715.1 uncultured Thermoplasmata archaeon
AATTTTAAAAAAAAGAACTCAATTTTAAGTAAAGTCATCTATTTTTTCAATACGTCACCTTCATGTGGTATTGATCTTCAAGATACTGCTTTATTGAATAAACACCTATATCCAGTAGTAAGATTTGATAAATGATTATCATTTTTGATAAACGTCAAATTAGTTTAAATTACATGAAGACACAAGATTGTAATAGATATCATGACTGAAAAAAGCAGTAAAAATGATTCTTCATCTCATTTTGCTTTGACTAAGACCGTGGGTCTAGGATGGAAACCGATCTCAGTCGAAACGGACCAAAAAAAAGATGAAAACATACTAAAGCAGACTATAACTCTTTCTTATGTTAAGGTCAAAAGACCCTCTAAAGGGGAGCAAGCATTAAAAAACATCTCTAACCTAGAAATAGAAGTTTTTGATCAAGGATGATCCCATAGTGACATCCTCCTTTCTCTGAACCTAACAGGAAAACTTCGTTTTCCTGTGGTATCGTTTGGAATCAGAGATTCCAAAGATAGCTGGAATGAGATTCCAGCAATACAGAGGAATTTTCTTAAAAATTCCTCGAAGCCGAAGGAATGAAATTCCATCTTAGTTTGGAAATCCGTAGGATTTCCGAAACATGAAGAGGTCTTTACCCTGATTAGTGATAAAATATGAAGTATCCACCAACAATCTTAAAATAATACGCTTGACTTCTTTTTTATATATGAAAAGTTCCTTCAAAGCTAAAGATAAAATTATGGTCCATCTTACTGATTATGATGATTCAAAAGAGGAATACAGTAAACCTAAAGAGATAACCCAAAGCGGAATTGCTAAAAGACTCAAACACAATCAAAACACCATTTCTTATGCTTTGAAGACTCTGAAAGAAGAAGGATATGTTCAAGAAGAAGTCAGTAGAGTAGAAAATAAGAAACAAAGTATGAAAACCTATTATTTGACAGAAGATGGGATGGATGAGGCGAAAAAAGTCAAGAAGAATATGGAGAATACCCCTATCAAAATAGATATTTATGGGGAAAAAAGAACTATCAAAGCCGGTAAAGTAAAAAGGTACATCTCTTCTGAAGAAGACATTTTGGATATAATAATAAAACAACAAGATAAGGGTATAGAGATCAAGGTCGGGGATGAAGAAGGTTTTCCTATCAAACATGTTAGTGAATTCCCTGAATTTCATCTCGATATCGATTTGGATATCGAATCATTAGAACATTGGTACAACGAGAAAAGCAAACCTGCTTTATTTAGAGGATCTAACACCTTTTTGCTCTCTAAATTTACTAAAAAATTAGAGGAACATACTAATATATTTCATTTCAAGGTCGATACTCACAAGGCACCCATCGATCTTTGGAATTCCCTCTCCAACTTTTTATCAAAGATGGACAGACGTTCTCTTTACAATTATAGACAATATACTGACTGGATGAATGGACGCACATCACTGAAGAAACTAAAAAATGATCTAGAATATGTTTCAGCATTGATGATCTTCGAAAAAATTGATAGAAACCATGTATTAAATGAGATAATTTTAAAAATAATAAAGGAGACAAACGATTTCAAACATATCAAAATCATTTTAACATCAGATAAAATAAAATCAATTAAATTACCAGAGTCGATACATGTATTGGAGTTTGAGGAAGATATCCCTATTCATATGGAGGATATCATTTTAGACAAAGATAGATCATTAGATGATATTATCTATAAAAAATTGGACTATCATTTATCTATAATCTTAGATTATCTTTCGATATTCAGATATCCAATACAAAGAGAGGAATTGTTAAGACTTGAACCCATCGATAAAAAAAGACTAGAAAATGCTGTGGATTCAAATTTTATATTAAAAATGGATCATGAGAGAATTGCGGTAATGGAAGAGATAAGAGATAAAAAAATTGAAACTATGTCAGAGGGTATGCAAAGGAATCTACATTTTTTAGCTTCTAAATATTACGAAAACAAAACAGATCCTAAAATTAGAGAGGTTTTGGAAAGACTATATCATCTCATTGAAGCAGATAAAATAAAAAGTGCAAAAAAAGTGTTGAAAGACACAGGAAGAAGGATAATATCTCATGGATACTGTGTTCCCTTCTTGAAAATCATCGAAGAGGTTAACAAAAAAGAAAATATATTCACATTCTATAAAGCCGAGGCTAAAAGGGTTAATCGAGATTATGAAAGTAGTAAAAAATACTATGAAGAAGTTTTAGAATCTTCTTTAGAGGGATGGCAGTTAAAATCATATCTTGGACTCAGTAAGATAGAGCAAAAATTGGGTAATTTTGATCAAGCGATTTACAATCTAAATAAAGCTGAAGAATTAGTAGATGAACTTAAAGAAAGCTCTGATCAAAAAGACATTCGGGGAAGAATATATGCTAGGAGAGGGGAGATATGGAATAAAACTGATAACTATGAGAAAGCTAGGAAAGACCTAAAAAAAGCGATACAAACTCTAGTACATGAAGAAGATCATCATCTACTAACTTCCTCATATTTTATATTGGCTAGAATGGAAAAAGAGCATGGAAAGATAGAGGATGCTATAGAACCTTTTAAGATGGGGTTAGAGACTTGGAGCAAGTTGAGTTTTCAATCCTTAGAAAGTAGAAATTCCGCTAGAGAATTGGGTACTTTATACAAAGTATTGAGCGAATTAGAAGATGCAGATATCAGATTTAGAACCCACTATCAGGCCGAAACATCAGGCCCAATTCAGGAGGAATATGAGGACTTAAAGACTGCTGCTCTATTGTCCCTTGCGGAGTGCTATATGGAGAATGAAAGATATGAAAAAGCTATAGAAGTTGCTAAAAATGCAAAAGAATCGATGTTAGAAGAAGATAAAAGAGAAAAAGCGTTCACCGAAGCACTACTAGGAAAAGCTTATCTTGAAACCAACCAATTGATAAAATCAGAGGAACACCTCGGCAAGGCTATATCTTTCTATCAAGAGTTAAATCAACCATACGAACTTGGTTTAACTTATTTTTCAATGGCTAAAGTCCAAGAAAAGAAAAAAGATGGGGACGCTGTAGCTGACTATTATAGAAAGGCAGTACTTTCATTTTCTAAAATTGGTGCAGAACACGAAGCAGAAAGGGTGAAGAGAGAGATAGAAAATATACCGATAACTATGTGATTTTTTATTTAAAATCATGAGATATGTGACAAAAGTTATTACCTTTACTATCATTAAACACATAAAAGGTGCGGATAGATGGACTTGCCCCCTGGTAAAAAATTACTGAACACGAGAGGAGGAAAAGAATCGATCTACGAGCTTATCCAGCTAATAAGAGACGAACATTCTAATGGGTATTTCAAACTATATTTTGAGGAAGAAGAAAACATAGCAGAAGGCAGGATGATATTTAAAGATTCTAATATTGTGGCAGGAAGCATAAAAAAATTAGATGGAAAAAGGAAGGGGAAAAAATCGATACAGAGTATGAAAAATGCACTGTGTGATGTTAGCACCCACATCGAACTTTTCACATACTCACATTCAACGTCTTCTATTTCTATTGACCAGGTTCTTTCTAAGGTTTCGAATGAGGAGAAAATTGATCCTATCTGTATTGATAAACTACTTGAGCAAAAGGAAAAAGAGGTGGAAAGTGAAACTAGAGGTGATCTACTTGAAAAATATACTGAAGACGATATGATCAAAAATGGAGACATTATTAGGAAAGAGAACACAAATGATGATATCGATCTTATTGATAGATTACTGCAGGAAAAAGATAAGGTCATGGAGAAAAAACTAGAGTTAGAGGAGTATGAAGAAGAATTAAAAGAAAGGGAAAGAAATTTGATTGAGAGAGAAAAGGAATTAGAAGAGATGGAAGAAAGGAAAATAAGATCCGATAAGATACTCGAAAGCGTGCAAAGAAAAGAAAAAAGGTTAGAATCAGAATTTCATAATATTAAAAATAAAAAAGAGAAAATAGAAAATGAGATAGAGGATATTCAGAAAGAAAAAGAGAAATTAAACAAAAGAAAACAAAAGATTGATGAAAAAGAAAGAGATTTTGAGGAATTAGAGAAGGAGATATCAGAGAAAAAAAGAGAGATCGATTCAAAAGAAGATAAAATAAGTAGTAGGCTAGAAGAACTAGAAAAAGAAGGTATTCGCCTCACTAAGATAAAAGAAGAGCTTAAAGAACGACAGGCCGTATTAGATAAAAGAGAAAAAGAACTAGATCAATTAAAAAGGAGACTTGACGGCAGGAAAGGTGCCCTTATAAGAAAGGAAAAACGTCTCGAGGAAATGAAAAAAGAGATGGAAAACAAAGTAAAAAACGAGGATTGAAAATGATGGTGAATAAGCATGAGTTTTAGTGAAGAACTTAGAAAAGAAGCATCAGAAGTATGGGAAGCCTGGCATGATCATCCATTTGTAAAAGGTATAGGTGATGGGAGGCTTGAAAGGGACAAATTTGAGTACTGGATAAAACAGGATTATGTCTATCTTATAGATTATGCTAGAGTTTTTGCCTTCGCTGCAGGAAAGTCTGATGATCTGAAATTGATGCAAAAATTCGCAGAACTACTAGATGGTGTAGTCAATACAGAGATGGAATTACACCGAAATTACGCAGAACAATTCGGGATCTCCAAAGAGGAGTTAGAAGAAGTAGAAAAGTCTCCAACCTGTCAGGCTTACACTGATTTTTTGGTAAGAACAGCTTCTACAGGCACAACTGCTGAGATCGTAGCTGCACTATTACCCTGCTTTTGGGGCTTCTTGGAAATAGGAGAAAGATTGGCTGAGGAAGGAGATACCAGAGATGAAAATCCATATAAAAACTGGATAGAGATGTACAGCTCAGATGAATTTAAGGATTTAGCAGATTGGAGTAAAGATCTCATGGACCAACTAGCGAAAAAAGGTGGTGAAGAAAAAAAAGAAAGGTTGAAAAAAATATTTCTAACCAGCAGTAGACTAGAACTCAAATTTTGGGATATGGCATACAATAGGGAAGATTGGCAAGCAGATTGACGTACCTACCTTTCTACAAATTTATAGATTTTTTTCCACTAGTTCAGGCACGTCCCATATTGTATCGGCAACATCAACCCCAGCTTCTTTAAAAGCCGATAGTTTGCTCTCTATAGTCCCTTTACCGCCTCTTATTATCGCTCCAGCATGTCCCATCTGTTTTTGTTCAGGTGCGGTCCTACCAGCTAGAAATCCAACAACAGGTTTCGTACCTTTTTCTTTTATGAACTCGCATGCTTCTTCTTCCATTGTACCGCCTATCTCACCTATCAGAACGATTACATCCGTTTGATCATCTTCTTCCAACATCTCTAAAGCTTCTTCCATCCTTGTACCAACTATAGGGTCACCACCAAGACCCATAACCACGCTTTGTCCTATACCCCTTTCGGTTAAATTCTCTGCGATCTCACCAGTTAGAGTACCACTTCGTGATATGATGGCTACGTTACCAGGCATCATAACAGATGGTGAAGATAACATGCCTAGAGCTATCTCATCCGGTATGGCTATACCTGGTGTATTTGGACCAATATGTCTAAAATCTGGAGCGTTTTTCGCCAGTTCTTTGATCTTCATCTCATCTTGGTAAGGAACCCAATCTGAAATAATAACACTAAGTTCAACACCCGCTTCTATTGATTCGTGAACTGCGTCTTCAACGAAAGGTGCTGGTACGTAAACGGTAGATACATCGATATCATGATGATTCATCGCTTCCTTGACAGTGTCATAAACCGGTACGCCAAGGATTTTTTGGCCGCCTCTCCCTGGTGTAACTCCTGCTACTATATTGGTTCCATATTCTTGCATTAGTTTAGTCTGTTTTTTTCCTAATCTTCCACTTATCCCTTGGACCAGTACTTTTGAATTTGAATCTATCAATATCCCCATAATATTCACCTCCTCTTAGGTTTAGAAGAAGCAGCATCCACACCTTTTTCCACATCTGTGTACATCTCGATATCAGAATCTTCAGTGAGTTCTCTCGCTTTTTCTACGTATTTTTTCCTTCCTCTGACAACCAATACAATCGGAACATCTACATCTTCATTTTCCATGACTGCTTTTTTAAATCCATTTACCATAGCATCGGGAGGGCTGATCATAAAACGAATATTTACAAGAATGGATTTCACTTTACTGTCCAATTTTGCTTTTTTTATCAACAAAGTCAACGCATCTTTCATCCTTTCTTCACTTAGCCCTCCACCTGTGTCTAGGAAAGCGGCCGGTGAATCTCCTTTCTCACTGATCAGATCCATGAGTGCCATAGCCAGACCAGCTCCATTCGCCATTATAGCTATGTTCCCATCAAGGTCGACATAATTGATACCCTTATCTTCCCCTTCTTTTTCAAGAGGATTTTGTATATGTCTGCTCTTTTTTTCTTTCAATTCAGGATGCCTGTATAAAGAGTGATCATCAATGATGATCTTAGAATCGGCTGCTATCATATTTCCTTCACTAGTAATAGCGAGAGGATTTATTTCTGCTAGTTTTGCATCATAAGAATCAAAAACATTGTACAATTTATGTAATATATCACTAAATGAACGGAAATTATCTTTTTTTAAACCCATCTCGCTAGCTATGTTTCTAGCTTGAAAGGGTTTTAAACCTGTATAAGGATCAACATTAGATCTTTTTATAGATTCGGGGCTTTCCTCTGCTATCCTTTCAATATCAACTCCCCCTTTTGTACTCACTATTATCTCTGGACGCCCATTCTCATCATCTCCAACCACACCACAGTACAATTCTCGCTCGATACCGATAGCTTCTTCCACAAGCAAACTTTTCGCTTCGAAGCCCTTAAGCTGACTGTTCAAAAGTCTATCTGCAGTAGATTCAGCCTCATCTTTATTTTTAACTATTTCTATTCCTCCTGCCTTCCCCCGTCCTCCTGACGGTACTTGAGATTTCAATATGATCGGAAAACCGATCTTCTGGTAAAACCCCCGTAATCCTTCTATTGATTCTATAACTTTGCCCTCTGGAACAGGTATATCGAAATTTTCATAGATGTTTTTTCCTTCATATTCTAGTAAGCGCATAGCTGATCGATGGGCACTTGGTTATTTAGGCTATAAAATTTTTGGTATGAGCGATCTAGATATCTTTGTAGAAAGGAAGCATTGGACAAGTGATCCCAGCATCTCCCTTCCAAAATTCTGTGATTTTCACTTGCACGGGTTTGTATCCATGATCACTCAAGATCTCTGCTGTTTTAGGATACGCTTCAGGAAGAAGAACCTTTCTACCTCCGATCGAGATCATATTTATGGGTTTATTTTTGTATCTAGTTTCCTGTTCATCTTTATTTATGATTATAAGTTCAAAATCTTCAAAATATTCTAGATCGACGATATCAGGGCAGATCGCGAGTGTTCCATCACCCAAAAAATTGACTCCAGATAGAAGATGAAAAACTTTGGAGACCGGCACTTTGATCACTTCTTTTTTTGGAAAATGTATTGCGAGTTGTTCTATCCCTTCTTCATTCGTCCTATCTGAAACTCCAACAAATATCTTATCTTTATCTGTAACTAGAATATCTCCGCCTTCTAGAGTCCCTGGTGCCTCTATATTTTTTATTTCATATCCTTCATGGTTTAGATGTTTCTCTATGCTTTTTTCTTCTCCTCTTCTCGTCGGTTCACCAAATCTACATATCACTGCTCTTTCCGTTTTTTCTCCCACTAGAGCAGCATCCTGTGTGAATATACTATCCGGATGACTTTCATCTATAGGTAATTTTATTACTTCAATATTATTTTCCGTTAGCGTATTTACATAATTCTCATGTTGGTTCTTCGCTTCCTTAGGATCGATGTTTTTGCTCTCAGGATTTTTAGAAACGCAATTCTCATAACTTTTTCCTGGCCGTCTTACTAAAACTTTATCGAATGATCTATCCATACTATCGACCTTCATCATGACCTGTAAAAACAATCCTAGATATAAATTATACTCTTATTTTTCTTCTAGGATTTTTTGGAACAACGAAACATAATCTTCTTTGTGCATGGGTCTTGGGTTACTTTCATTTGAAAGATTATTAAAGGACATCTCAGCCAATTCCTCTATATCTTCTTCTTTTAAAGGTATTTCCTCTGCATCTATCCCTACCCTTTTGTTGATATTTCTGATCTTTTCTACAGCTTTTTCAGCTCCTTCCGAATCTGTAGAATGATCCAATCCCATCAATTGAGCGACTTTTGCATACTTTTTTACACAATGATCTTTGTTATATTCCATCACAAAGGGAAGTATGATCGAATTGCATAGACCATGAGGAGCATCGTATTTTCCGCCTAATGATTCGGCCATACAGTGAACTGAGGCAACATCAGAGTTGTTAAAAGAAATTCCCGCCAAAGAACTACCAAGCAACATTCCCCCTCTAGCTTCTATATCGTCTTTCTCTTTCACTGCTCTTTCGAGGTAATTTAAGATGAGTTTCATAGAATGGATCGCCAGAGCATCGGTCATAACATTGGAAGTATTAGCTGTAAAAGCTTCTATAGCATGAGTGAAAGCGTCCATGCCAGAAAAAGCTGTTAGGTCTTCAGGTAAGCTAACCGTAAGTGAAGGATCTAAAAGACTCATATCGGGAGCAATATTCTTACTTCTTATGCTCTTTTTCAAACCTAATTTAGTATCTGTTATAACCGCTGAAAATGTAACCTCACTCCCACTTCCTGCTGTAGTTGGCACAGCACAAAAAGGAATTTTTTTTCGACCGACAGTTTTCTTTCCATAGAGTTCACATATTGATTCCTCTTTTTCGCTTAGAAGGGCTTCTATTCCTTTTGCACAATCGATGGGACTTCCTCCACCTAGAGCTAGAATGAGATCAGGACGAAAATCCCTTGCAATCTCAGCACCTTCTTCAACTTGAACATCTTTTGGATTGGTTTCAACTTCACTGTATATTCTGTATTCTTTTTTGTTGATATGACCTATAACCCTTTCCAAAATACCCGCTTTCTCTATACCTTTATCGGTGATGATCAACAATCTTTCATAGTCATGTAATTTTTCTTGTAAATCTTTTATACAATTTCTCCCATATTCCAATTCTGTGGGAAGAGAAAAAGAAAATTTTTCCTGTATATCCTCCATATCGATAACACCTCGAGTAATATTCAAAATAGATTTATCTATGATAATGTTTCCGGATACATGCAAAAAAACATCAGTTTAATCTAATGGAAAAAGTAATATTGTGTTAGTAACTCATCATTTGGCAAACATGAAAGTTATAAAACTGGAAAATGGGTCTAGATACACTCACAAGTTACCTGAGGGTTGTATTTATTGTGCTGAAGGTAGCAAGATGGTTTTGCTAGTTACAGGAAGATGTGAGGCAGAATGCTGGTACTGTCCATTATCTGAGAAAAAGAAAGATCGATCTGTGGTCTATGCAGATGAAAAGAAAGTAGAAAATGATGAAGAAATACTTAGCGAAGCGAGATCAATCGATGCTGCTGGAACAGGAATAACAGGGGGTGATCCTCTTATAACTAAACGGAGTTTGAAGTATATAGAGCTTCTCAAAAGAGAATTTGGCGAGGAACATCATATACATCTTTACACCCAGAGTACCAATTTGAAATACATCGAAAGATTATATAAAGCTGGTTTAGACGAGATCAGGTTTCATCCTCCCGTAACTCGATGGAATAAGATAGAAAAAACTGATTATATTGATTTGTTCGAAAAATTAAGAGAGAAGACTCGATTAGATGTAGGAATTGAGATACCAGTCATACCTGGTATGAAAGATGAGATATTACATCTTATCAAAAATTCATCTGATCATGTTTCATTCCTCAATCTAAATGAATTGGAATTTTCTTCAACAAACACACAAGCGCTTCAAGAAAGAGGATATGAGCATAAAAGTGATGTATCTTCAGGTGTAAAAGATAGTGAGGATTTAGCTTATAGCATGTTAAATATTGGATTTGAAGTACCTCTTCACTACTGCTCTCTTTCCTTTAAAGACGGGGTACAATTAACAAATAGAATCAAGCGCAGAGCTCAAAACGTTGCTAAAAAAGGAGATATTGTAACAGAGGATGGAACACTTATTAGAGGTCTCATCGAATCAGAAAAACCAAAAACCTTGTACAAGAAACTTAAAAAACAGTTCGGACTAGATGATCACCACATCTGGTATGATAGTGAAAATGATAGATTAGAAGGAGATATAACAGTGATCAAAGAAATGAATCCATTAATAGATCAAGAATGCTATGGTATAGAACTCTATCCTACTTCAGATCACCTGGAAGTGGAAAGATGGCCACTATCATGATGAGATAAAATAGGATAGGATGAACCCATAAAGGTAGTTGATAAATTATACATACTTACAAACTCTTTATCCTCATCATCACTGCGAATAGGTAGATGAGGAGGTCATTCTCTTACCCATCTACCCAATGTATAGATGATAAATATGGTTCCTCCAAACAGAGTTATAGTTGGACCAGAAGGGAAATCAAATACATAAGACAGAAAAAGGCCCCCGATAACAAAGATCAGTGATAATATCCAGGAATAGAACATTATTTTTTTGATGTCATGGCTAAATCCACTCGCTATAGAAGCTGGCATTGTAAATAACGCTATAACCAAAATGATACCCACAAATCTGAGAAGAAAGACTATGGATAGAGCTACTACTACAAGTAGAAAGAGGTAGAATGCAGTCGTTTTGACTCCGGCAACTTCTGCGAATTCTTCATCAAAGGAAACAGCTTGGAGTTTATGATAGAAAAGAAATACTGAGGCGATGACTCCGATAACAAGAAATAAGAGCATATAGATATCCCTATTACTTATCATGTATATATTACCAAAAAGAACATTCTCCATGGAAGTGAGGTAACCCGGAGTAAGACTGAAAAAAAGAGCTCCTAGAGCCATACCAAGAACCCATATTATACCTATAGCTGTATCCTCTCTCTGTATCTTTTTTTTGCTCATGAGACCTATTCCAATAGCAGATATTAAAGCAAATATGGCGGCCCCAAAAAGTGGATCGATTGAAAAGATCAAATAATGGCTCAAAAAGAATGCCAAGCCTATACCACCAAAAGAAGCATGAGCTATACCATCACTTATGAATACAATCCTTTTAATCACTACATAGGTGCCCACGATCCCAAAAACTACCGATGCTAAAAATCCTGTTATGATCGCTCTCCTGTAAAACGAATATTCAAGTAAATCAAAAAATCCAGAAAAAGTCTCAATGATCATGATAATTAATGTTCCTACTAAACTCAAAAACATCTCATATATCCTCCTCAGGCTTGTTCGAATGGGTATGTGCTATGATATCCATTTCACAGCCGTATGACTCCTCTATCATCTCATGCGTTAACTCCCCAGAGCCGTGATATATCAGATCCTGATTCAGACAGGCAACTTTCTGGACGTATGAAGAGAGAAAACCAACATCGTGAGAAACTAGTACAATAGTTTTGTTCTTCTTTTCATTCAACTCTTTCAGTAGCTCATAGATACTCGTCTTTATCTTTTCATCAACGCTAGCAGTGGGTTCATCTAGTAGCAAAATCTCGGGTTCTGAGACGAGTGCCCTTGCCATGAGAACTCTTTGTTGTTCGCCTCCTGAAAGAGAAGAAAACTGTCTATCTTTGAAACGATGCATCTCTACTTTTTTCAGTGCTTTTTTAGCCTTTGTTTTGTCTTCTTTAGAATAAAAAGGTTTGAGTCCTAAGTTTCCTATACGCCCCATCAGAACTACGTTCCAAACGTTTATAGGGAATTCTGCGTCGAAGTCGGTATGCTGTGGAACATAACTCACCTTTCCTCTAAATGATGAGGGTCTTTTCCCGAACACTCTAACTTTTCCTTTATCAGGTTCTAGAAGACCTAAGATGACTTTAAGTAGAGTTGTTTTTCCGCCTCCGTTCGGCCCTATGATACCTAGGAAAGCTTCTCGATCCAACTCTAGATTTATGTCTCTAAGGATATCATTATCTCCTTTAGTCAAGTTAACGCCCTCAATAGTAAGAGCCATCTTTGCTAGTGTATTTTCTTCTTTGGAATTTCCTATCATCCTATCATATTACTCAGATCACTCCTAAATCTAAGGGTGGTGTAACATAGTCCACATGGTCATGATGGATCAGTTCGAATACTATCTCTGTACTTCCTTCCTCTTCACCTTCTATGTATACGTGATCCCCGTGTTCATGGAAGCTCACTATGTCATCAGTTCGATCTGCTAAACTAACTCCCAATTGGTACTCTTCTTCTTCTCCCAGTTCTATCTCATGGCCGTGATCGTCTTCTATGTATGCACCTAAGGAGAGGTGTTCTCCTTCATGCATCTCTAAAGGAGCATCATGCCAGTGATCACCATGCACGTACGCAATTACATCATCAGTCTCCCGATCGATTATCTCGAACTCACCAATTTCATCTTCGTGATCATGTTCGCCTACATATACGTCTATAGGAGGCGTCTCGTAAACTATATCATCGTCGTGGATTAGTTGGAAAGCTACTTTTGTATTTCCTTCTTCTTCCCCATGTATGTGTACATGATCGCCGTGTTCATTGAAGGATACTACACTTTTATCGGCATCTAAAGCATGATTCACACCTAGTTGATAGTTATCCCCTAACTCTATCTTGTTCCCATCTTCGTCTTCTATATATGCTCCGAGTGATACTTGTTCGCCTTCATCCACCTCTGGCAGAGAACCATGCCAATGATCACCATGCACATAAGCTACATCATCTCCTGTATCTCTATCGATTATCTCAAAATTTTCCGGATCATATTCATGATCATGTTCGTGTTCCGTATCGAAATCTCTCAGCTCGATATTTTTACCGCCGTCGATGATCTCCATATCAGGATTCTGATTTTTGATGGCATCCATGTGCCGTTCTTCGAACTCGATACCCGAACCCAATTTGAAGTACGCATCTGCATCAGACAATTTTTCCATCCTACTTGGTTCGGGCTCATATGTATGAGGATCCTCTCCGTGAGGGACCATTTCTACCGTCTCTATCCTGTTGCCGCCCACTTCTTCTACCCATTCGATCTGTGGGGGGATGGTGACTGCTACGGTCAGTTCTTCCTCTGAGGAAGAAAGTCTTTCTATCGAAGACGGTGAACCCTCGATAGCTCCTATGAGACTTTCAGATATATCTCTCATATTATCTAGATAATCCTTAGCCAATGGATCTATGGTTTCAACACTTCCATCGATCTCGTCAGCTATAGTTTGAGCTGCTTCTTCGTCGAACTGAGGTGAGGTGAATATGACTTCGACATCTTCATCCTCAGCACGGTCGATCAAACCCCGGATCTGTCCTGGACCCGGATCATCACCATCAACTTCGATCGCCATCTGTTCTAAACCATAA
Source organism: uncultured Thermoplasmata archaeon (assembly GCA_964602715.1). Lineage (GTDB taxonomy): Archaea > Thermoplasmatota > Thermoplasmata > Halarchaeoplasmatales > Halarchaeoplasmataceae > Natronoplasma. The sequence goes on from CAZRSB010000041.1 coordinate 13,454, forward strand.
TCATCTGCAAAGTAACCCATCGAAGGATGATAGATCATGAAAGCTTCTCCTTCCGGGATGTTCTTCTCTAACTCTTGATCGAGCTTCCTTAGCTCAGACGTATAATCCTCTGCGTTGTCTTCATAATAATCAGCGTTCTGCTCGTCGATCTCACCGATCTCCTCGACAAAATGGTCGATCATCTTTTCAGCATTTCTAAGAGAGGTCCATGTGTGTGGGTCTGATCCGGTACCCGTTTCGTCCCTTTCTTCGTCCCGGAACATGTATCCTAGGATTCCAACTGAAGCTATCAGTACCACAACTATACCTATGACACCGACCTTCTTCATGTTTATTCCTTTTCCATGTACTCTCTCAGAGTCTTTTTCCGACATATTTCATACATCCATTTCGCTTTCTGGCAAAGAAAAGTTTTTTTGGACCCAATGACACCTGTAAAGTTCCTCGATGTTCGGCTCTACGTTAGGATCTATGCAGTATCCACAATCACAACTCAACTCCTCTTCAAATTCATCGCATATCTTCTCGATCAATCTTTCACTAATGTGTTCATCTAAAATATCGGATTCTTCACAAGCTTCTTCTTCTGATAGATTCAAAGATTCTCTCAGAAATATCTCTAATGCATGATGTCTATGAATATCTTTTTTGATGGTTTTTGTAGCTTCTTTATTCAATCTCAGTCCTTTTTTGGGAACGTAATCTCCATACCCCAACCTTTCGACTTTTTTCATCTTTTTCAAAGCCCCAGCTCTAGATATATTCATAAACTCTGACAGTTCTGAGGGACCCACTGCTTTTTCCTGAGCTTTCAAAAGAAATAAAGCTCTTAGATGCTCCCTATCTCTACCTGTCTCTTTTTTGATCGTGCCCTTACACATTGTAACACCAAAGTACAATTGTTAACTACGGGTTAACCATTATAAATATGTTATGGGAGAAGCTGACAGAGAAGATTTTAGGTCTAAAAAAAGGCAATCAATTTTTATATTTCCATCTGGTTGTGAAGTATGATGAATCTCTCAGAAATCAAAAGTTGTTGGGATGAATTACTTGAATGGTACGATAAGAACAATATTAGTAACGCATTGGTGGCATTTTCAGGGGGAAAAGACAGCACTTTAGTACTGGATTCAGCTTTTGAAGCGTTAGATGATGTGATAGCTGTGATAATAGACGATGTGATGTATCCTGACAAAGAGATAGAAGAAGCGATAAAATTGTCTGAAGAGATAGGAGCAGAATATCAAGTCATAGAAACCGATAAATTGTCCAACGAAAACCTAAAGAACAATCCTCCAGAGAGGTGTTACCACTGCAAAAAAGAGCTATTTAGTTCTATTGAAGGTGAAGGTACTATATTAGAAGGTACTAATGCGAGCGAAGTAAAAGGACACAGACCAGGATTGGAAGCAGTTAAAGATTACGCTAGGGCTCCCCTGCTTGAAAATGATATCGGAGAAGAAGAAGTGAGAGATATCCTTCGATGGAGAGGAAGAGAAATTTGGGATAAACCTTCTTTTGCTTGTTTAGCTAGTAGGATACCTACGGGGACTGAATTGACAAAGGAGGAGTTGGAGAAAATTGAAAGGATCGAGAAAAAAATTTTTGGTTTAGGTGTAAAACAATTGAGACTTAGAGATTTTGGAGATGCTGCTCGCATAGAAGTTTGGCCTGAAGATATGGAAAAGATCATAGAAAATCGGGAAAAAATAGTTAAATGGTTGAAGGATGAGGGATATGAAAAAATATTTTTAGATATCGAAGGTTATAGGTGTGGCTCAATTTCAGGTGTTTGAGATGGATTTATTAGATGAATGGTTGAATAAATACAAAAGCGAAGAGTTGAGCAAAGAGGAGCTTAAAGAGAGAATAATGGAATTACCTTATACTAATTTTGGAGAGGCGAAAATAGACACATTCAGAGAGATAAGAAAAGGACTACCTGAAGCTGTCTTTTGCCCTGGTAAATCAGAAGAACAATTGAAAAATATAGCCAAAGAAGGAGATAGATTTTTTACAAGAGCTACACGAGAAGATTATGATATAATCAATTCTGTACGGGACGATACTGAATTTGATGAAAAATCAGGGCTTATTATAGTAGGTGATGTGGAGCAGGATTTGGAGGGGACTGTGATGGTAGTCACAGGTGGCTCATCAGATGTTCCTATCGCTGAAGAGTGCGCTCTGACTCTGGAATATTTAGGATTTGATATAGAAAGGCTTTACGACGTTGGTGTAGCTGGACTTCACAGGCTCTTACCCCACTTAAAAAAACTTAGAGAGGCAGATGCTGTTGTTGTCGCTGCTGGCATGGACGGAACTTTACCAGGCATAATTTCTGGGTTGATAGGAACTCCTGTGATAGGTATTCCTACAAGTGTGGGTTATGGTACGGCCTCTGAAGGAAGGTCTGCTTTGGAAACGATGCTAAATAGCTGTGCGACAGGTCTAGCTGTTGTGAATATAGATAATGGCTATGGTGCTGCTGCTTTTGTACATCATATGTTAAGGAATGATTGATATGGGGAATATAGCATATTTAGATTTGAACTCTGGAATAAGCGGTGATATGTTTCTAGCTGCTTTGATAGATCTTGGAGGAGATGCGGAATTGCTTGATGTTATAATAAGAAAATTTAACTTTGAAGATGTTCATATACTTATCCAAGAGGAAAATAGAGGCATAAAGGGTAAAGATTTGGTTATTGAACACACTGATCAACCACATAGAAAGCTATCTGAAGTATTAGAACTTATTGAAGATTCAAATCTTGAAGAGCGGATAAAGAAGAAAAGTATAGAAACTTTTAGAACACTCGGTAAAGTTGAAAGTGAAATTCACGGAGTGAAATTTGATGAGCTAGAGCTCCACGAAGTAGGTATGGTCGATTCCATCATAGATATAGTGGGAAGTATAGCTCTTATTGACGACTTAAATATAGATCATATATACTGTTCAACTGTCTATTTAGGCTGTGGTTACACTGATTGTGAACATGGAACGATACCAGTACCAGTACCAGCTACGGAAAGGTTGTTGAAAGGATGGAATATCAATTTTAGTGAGAAAAAAGGAGAACTCGTCACTCCAACAGGTGCAGCTATACTCAATACAATGGTCGATCAGGCCAATATTCCTGACATGCAGTTATTAGATATTGGAGTAGGTTACGGAGATAAAAAGAGAGATGAACCGAATGCACTGAAGATATTCATGGGAGAAAAAAAGAATAAACAAGAGAGCATAGATGTTTTCAAATTTTACATAGATGATTTATCTCCAGAAAAATTGAGTTACGGACTAGAGAAGATAAGAAAGAAAGCCATAGATGTTTACTCTACACCTGCATCTGGTAAAAAAGGTAGGCAGGGCTGGGAGATCAAGGTATTGAGTAAAAAAGATAATTTTAAAGAGATCAAAGAAACGATACTCAATGAAACTAGCACTCTTGGTTTTCGTGTTGAAAATACAAAAAGGATTGTTGTAGAGAGGAAAATTGAAGATGTTAATACAAAGTATGGCGAGGCAAAAGTCAAGATATCAAAAGGAAACATATATCCGGAATACGAAAGTTGTAAAAAAATCGCTGACAAAGAAGGGCTAGAAATCAGTAAAGTTTATGAACTAGTTAAAAAAGCTTACAAAAGTAAATAATAAAACGACAAATTGAGATATATCAACCCGATGCCCGATTAATGTAGTTTGGATATCATGAAGGCTTGCGGAGCCTTCTACCGGGGTTCGAATCCCCGATCGGG
>CAZRSB010000042.1:0-16980 GCA_964602715.1 uncultured Thermoplasmata archaeon
TTTTCTTGTAAGTTTCCTTTAATTCTTTCTTCCTTGTTTCCATCGGCGTCACTAAATCACAGCATCGGACCTATCTCTTCGCTTATCTTTCTCAAAAGCTCTTCATCTTCTTTATCGAAAGCTTCTTTTTCGTGAGAATCGATATCGATCTCTCCAACTATCTCATCACCTTTGAAAATCGGGACCACTATCTCAGATTTTACTTTCAAGCTGCACGCCAGGTAATTATCCTCTTCTGATACATCATCTACCAGAAAGGTCTCTTCAGACTCGGCCGCTTGTCCACAGATGCCCTCTCCGAAGTCGATATTTGTATGTTCTGTGGGTTCTCCTACATAAGGCCCAAGAACCAACTCACCGTCTTCGACAAGATAGAAACCGACCCAATCGTAGTGATCCATCTCTTCATGAAGCAGTCCGCAAATTTTTTTCAATCTTTGCTCTTTATCAGTTACATCATCTAAAACTTCTCTAACCTGAGATAAGATCCTTTCCATGTCTAGCCCCCCTTTAATCCCTGCCATTTATCGAACAATTCTCGGATGTGTGGAATCGTGATAGAACCACCCACAACGAGTGCTATGGAAAGAGCCTCGTTCATCTCCTCGTCAGAGACCCCTTCTTCATGACACCGCCTCATGTGATATTCTATACAATCATCACATCTTAATACTATCGAAGCTACAAGGCCCAACAATTCTTTGGTTTTTCTGGTCAGAGCCCCTTCTCTATACACCTGGGTATCGAGATTAAAAAATCGTTTCATCTCCAGGTTACCTTTTTCTAGGACCAGCTCGTTCAACTTTTCTCTTTTCTCTTCAAAACTATCTTCTTCATTCATGATGAGTGATAAGATACGAGCTAGTTTTTTAATTTTGTCACCGCAAAGTTTATTAAGCATATTATAATATGATGATATGATGATAAGTAAAGAAAAGTATGATGATCGCATATACAACATGCACGCTGAGATGTGCAAGATGTTGTCTCATCCTACCCGCTTGAGGATCTTAGAACAATTGAAAGAGAAAGAGAGAACAGTCAGTGAAATTGTGGAAACACTAGATATGAATCAATCTACGGTGTCTCAACACCTGAGCGAACTGAAGAAAAGCGGATTAGTGAAAGCTGAAAGAGACGGTGCAAACATGAGATACGATCTGGTTTATCCGAAGATAATCGATGCTTGCGAAATAGTCAGAGAGATACTCTTCGAGGAACTCTCTAGAGATCAAGATCTTCTAAAGATGGGTAAAGGTGATAAAGATGGAGAAAAATAAAGATCAAAAAGAATTAGAAAAGATTAAGGAAAAAATGGTGGATGATATCATGAGTGAAGAAAACTATCCTGAAGAGCCAGTAAAAATAACCGACGATGATTTTGAAGAAACGATAGAGGACTATCCCCTTATATTGGTAGATTTTTGGGCTGACTGGTGCGGTCCATGTAAGATGATGGAGCCAGTTCTTGAAGAATTAGCTCGAGAGTATCAAGGTGATCTAGTAATAGCAAAGATGAACGTTGATGAGAATAGTAGGATACCAGGCCAATTTCAGGTGTCAAGCATACCTACTATGGTCCTATTCAAGGATGGTGAGCAAGTAGAAAGGATGATGGGAGCTTTACCGAAAGAACAATTAAAACAAAAAATCGAACAGTACACAACCTAAAAACATTTTTTCTATAATTTTTATCTACTAAATTTTTAAATATTCCGTTACCCTTATACATAATATGAACTCTGAAGATGATCCATGGTGGGTAAAAGAACAATTTTGGAAAGACTTTGAACCCGGGGAGAACAGGATAAAAAAAGCTTCAGAAGAGGTTGAAAAAATACTTACTCTGGTTAACGTTGATGAAGAATCTAAAATATTGGACTTGTGTTGTGGTGTAGGTCGACACTCTGTAGAACTAGCTAAAAAAGGCCATCATGTCACGGGAGTCGATATAACGTCTTACAATCTTGAAAAGGCGAAAAAAAGAGCAAAAAGATCCGATGTTGATTTGAATTTGATCCAAAAAGATATGAGAGATTACTCCAAACCAATGTATTTTGATATGGTTTTGAATCTTTGGACTTCTTTTGGTTATTTTGAGAAGGAACAAGAAAATCAAAAAGTATTGAATAACGTATATTGTTCGTTGAAAGATGGAGGTGAATTTTTGATAGATTTGATGGGAAAAGAGATCACTGCTCGTATTTTTAAGGAAAAAGATTGGCTCCAGACTGATGATGGGTTCATTTTAGTGCAGAGATCGATCGAAAACGGGTGGGAGAGAAGTGTAGACAGAAGAGTAAAGATAGGCTCTGAAGGTATAAGTGAATACGAGATGAAAGTAAATCTATATTCAGGAAAAGAACTGAAACAAAAGCTGGAAAAAGCTGGTTTTACTGACATAAGATTGTATGGGACGTGGGAAGGGGGACCATATGATGAGGAAGCAGAAAGACTGATAGCAGTCTCAAGAAAATAAAATGCCCTTATCCCGAAAATTTAATAGTAATCTAACTTTCTGCCCCTATTCATCATGTCATCTCTAGGAGAGTATAATTTCGAAGAGGTTGAAAAAAAATGGATGAAGAGATGGGAGGAGAATAAACTCTACAAATTTGAGCAAGACTCAGAAAAACCGATATTTTCTATAGATACTCCTCCTCCCACTATCTCTGGAAATATGCATATCGGTCACGCATATTCTTATGCGCAGATGGATATTATAGCTAGATATAAAAGAATGCAGGGCTATAACCTTTTTTATCCTTGGGGATGGGATGATAATGGGATAGCTACGGAATTATTGGTCATAAATGAAACCGGAGCCGATCCCAAAGAGGTTGGCAGAAAAAAATTTAGAGAATTATGTTTGGAAGAAAGTGAAAAGCTGGAGAAGGAGCTTAAAAAGAAATGGAAGAGGATCGGCACCTCAGCTGATTTCGATCTATTCTATAGAACTGTTGATGACAGGACTTGGAAAACTTCACAAAAATCTTTCATAGAACTTTATGAGATGGGAAGAGAATACAGGAAAGAAGCTCCCACGTTATGGTGTCCCAAATGTGAAACTGCAATTTCTCAAGTAGAAACTGAAGATTTAGAAAAAAAAGGAAAATTCAACAATATTCATTTTGGACTAGATGACGGAGATGAATTGATCATATCCACAACTAGGCCTGAACTTTTGCCTGCCTGTGTCGCTATATTTGTACATCCAGAGGATGAAGAACACAATCACTTGATCGGTCATAAGGCGAAAGTCCCTCTTTTTGGCCACAAAGTACCGATATATGAAGATGAAGATGTGGACTTAGAGACGGGTACAGGCGTAGTGATGTGCTGCACCTTCGGTGATCAAGCGGATATAGACTGGTGGTACGCACACGATTTACCTTTAAGAATTGCTATAGACGAAACAGGTAAGATGACAGAAAAGGCGGAAAAATATGAAGGTCTTCAGGTTGATGAAGCCAAAGAAGAGATAATCAGAGATCTAAAAGAAGAGGGAAAATTAAGCAAACAGTGGGAAATAGACCATGATATAAAAGTCCATGAGAGATGCGACTCTCCAATAGAGTTTTTGATAACCGAGCAGTGGTTTATTGAATATCTTGATCTGAGAGATAAATATCTCGAAGTAGGAAAGGAGTTGAACTGGTATCCGGAACATATGAAGGTCAGGTATGATAATTGGGTCAAATCACTCAAGTGGGATTGGTGTATATCGCGACAAAGATATCACGGTATTCCTTTTCCTGTTTGGTATTGTGAAGGATGTGGTGAAGTCAAATTAGCAGAAGAAGATGAATTGCCCGTTAATCCCATCGTAGATAATCCAAGTTCTAGTTGTGAGAATTGTGGATCTAGTGAATTCGAGCCAGAAGAGGATGTCATGGATACTTGGGCTACTTCTTCTCTAACGCCATATATAGCTACAAGATGGATTGAAGGGTCGAATCTGTTTGATAAGGTATTCCCCTTTGATCTTAGACCACAATCTCATGATATAATCAGTTTTTGGGCCTTCAATACTATAGTTAAAAGCCTGTTCCATTCTGATAAAAAACCCTGGGAAGAAATAATGATTCATGGTTACCTCATGTTACCGGGAGGTCGGGCTTTTTCTTCTTCTAGAGGTATAGTTGTCGATCCCGAAGAAGTTGCAGACGAATACGGTGCTGATTCGATAAGGTATTTGGCGGGGATCCACAAACCCGGGGAAGATGGAGAATATCAGGAGAAATGGCTAAAAAGAGGTCAAAGACTGAGGACTAAGTTCTGGAACATTCAAAGGTTGATCTCTAATTCTTTCGAGGAAAAAGTTGAAAAGAAACCTGAGCTAAGAATGATGGATAGATGGATATTAACAAAATACAGTGAATTAGTAGAAAAAGTTACTGAGTACATGGAAAATTATCGGTATGATAAGGCTTTAGAGGAGACAGAGTATTTCCTCTGGCATGTCTTAGCCGATCATTATTTGGAGATGGTGAAATACAGAATTTACAAAGAAGATGACAGAGAAGTAAAGTATGTTCTATATAACATTGGATTAGGAATAAACAAATTATTGGCTCCATTTCTTTCATTTGTAGCTGAAGAGGTATACCACAGGATTTACAAGCAATATGAAACCGAAGAAAGTATACATCTAGAAAGCTGGCCTGAACTTATTTTGAAGGATGATGAAGCAGCCCAAAAAGGAGAAAAGATCAAGCAGATCATCGCTGAAGTTAGGAATTGGAAATCTGAAAAAGGCATACCTCTCAATGAAGAGATAGGCCCCATAAGGATAGTTTTAGATGACAAAGTAGGAAAAGAAGTGATCGAAAAAGGTAGAGAAGATATACTAGAAACTCTCAAAGCATCTGAAATAAAATTTGTAGAAGAAGATGAGATCAAAGAAAAAGCGATTGAAGTGAAACCGGATCATTCTAAGATAGGCCCAAAATTCAAAGATAAGGCAAAAGAGGTTTTCTGTAAATTAGAAAACACAGAACCAGAAAAAATCAGTAGTAATGTAGAGGAAAAAGGTGCATTTGAGTTCACTTTGAATGATGGCACAGAAGTGAAGCTAAACCATGAATATCTATCTATCAAAAAAACAAAATTACATGAAGGTGAAACATTAGACACTTTTCATATAGAGGATATGGTTGTAATGATGGAAGAGCAGTGATTCAAGAATAATAATCTTCATAGGAAATATCTTTTCTTCTTGTTTTTTTACAATTCGTGCAGATACCTTTTTCGATGTGTTGGTCACAGGCGATAGAGCCACACATCTTACAGGACTGTGTTGCACTCTTCCCACACACATGGCAGCTACCTGTCATCTTCATATTATCTCCCCATTAATTTATACTAGATATTTAGACAATTAAACTTTCGGTTCCCAGTTACTCAGTCATCGAGCCAAATTATATATATATCGAAACTTTTTTAGGCCAATTAATGGGTGTCCAGCATGAAAATCGAACAAATAGATGTAGAGGATTATGAAGCAGTATATAGGGCCGAACTTGAGATAGGTGAAGAGGAAAATCCCATAGCTATAATCGCAATATATGACACATCGTTGGGACCAGCCTTGGGCGGTACAAGGTTATGGGATTATGAAACGGAAGAAGAAGCCCTTGAAGATGTCAAACGCCTGTCAAAAGGGATGGCTTATAAAGCTGCGGCTGCAGACCTTCCTTTAGGCGGCGGTAAAGCAGTCATAAAAGCTGACCCTGAAAATAAGGATGAAGAACTTTTCCGAGAGTATGGCAAAGCTGTGGATGAGTTAGATGGTAAATACATAACTGCAGAAGATGTCAACACTGAGACCGCTGATATGGCTGTAGTTGACGAACAAACTGATCATGTGGTTGGTCTAGAAGCAGGTCTAGGTGACCCTTCACCCATAACTGCTGAAGGTGTTTATCATGGTATTAAGGCTTCTTTGGAAAAGCATGAAGATTACGATGTAAATAATATGGAAGACGTGACCTTTTTGATTCAGGGACTAGGAAAAGTAGGTCGGGTTCTAGCTGAAAACCTCCTAGAAGATGGCGCAACAGTAAAAGGAAGTGATGTCGATGAAAATGCCATAGAAAAAATGAAATCTAAAGGATTAGAGTCGGTAGATCCCGCGGACGTTTATACAGAAGAATGCGATGTTTTTGCTCCTTGTGCACTTGGAGGCGTAATAAATGAGGAAACAATCGACCAATTAAAGTGTGATATAGTGGCCGGAGCTGCGAATAATCAATTAGAAGAGAGGAGACATGCTGAGGAACTAAAGAAAAGAGATATCTTATATGCGCCAGACTATGTGATAAATGCTGGAGGATTGTTGGCTGTTTATAATGAACTTCAGGAAAATACGTTAGAAGAAGCCATTGAAGAGGCTAGAGAAATTGGTGATAGGCTTCTAGAGATGTATGAAGAAGCTGAAGAAAAGGATATAACCCCATTGAAAGCTGCTGATAATTACGCAGAGAGAAAAATGAGACAAGCTCAGTAAGAATACCGAAAAACATATCATAGAGGATGAGTTAGATTCAACTGTATAAGGGAAGATATATATGGTCAACTTTGAAGAAAAATTTTCGGAAAGGGCCTCAAAAATGAAGAGGTCCGAAATTAGAGAACTGTTGAAATTGATTCAGAAGCCCGAGATAATATCTTTTGCGGGAGGGTTACCCAATCCCAAGGCGTTCCCTGTAGACGAAACTCGTGAGATAATCAACGAATTACTTGAGGAAAAAGGAGAGAAAGTCCTTCAATATGGTTCAACAGAAGGCGTTACACCATTGAGGAGGGAACTAGCAAAAATGATGAATGATAGAGGGATGGATGTAAACCAAGAAAATATATTAGTGACTCATGGCTCCCAACAAGCTCTTGATCTCTTGAGTAAAGTCATGCTTGATCCTGATGATACTATCATCGTTGGTTCACCTACATATCTAGGTGCAACTGGCGCTTTTAGAGCATTTGAAGCTAATATTGAATCGGTAAAAGTCAGTGAGGATGGTATGGATATGGATTTACTCAGAAAGAAAATTGAACATCTTAAGGATAGAGGAAAGTCACCCAAATTCATTTACGTAGTTTTGACATTTCAAAATCCCTCAGGTGCAACAATGTCTTCAGATAAGAGAAAAGAACTCTTACAAATTGCGTCAGAATATGACCTATTAGTTGTGGAGGACTCTCCTTATTCTCACTTAAGATACGAAGGAGAGGAGAAGCCTCATCTGATCTCGATAGATGATGAAAGTAGAGTCCTACGATTAGAAACTTTTTCAAAGATACTAGCTCCAGGATTCCGAATAGCTTGGGCCACAGGTCCTGAAGATCTGATAGAAAAAATGACCATAGCTAAACAAGCTACTGACCTTTGCACTAATCCATTTGGGCAATATGTAGCATATCGGTATCTCTCTGATGGTATTATGGATGAGCATATAGAAAAGATCAAAAAAATTTACAATAAAAAGAGATTGACGATGTTGGAAGCGATGGAAGAACATTTCCCAAAAGAGGTAGAATGGAACAGACCTGAAGGAGGCATGTTCATATGGGCGAGACTACCAGAACACATTAACACAAGAGAAATGTTTGATAAAGCTGTTGATGAGAACGTTGCCTATGTGGTAGGAGATGCTTTTTATGTCGATGGTGGTGGCAAGAACACGATGAGAATAAACTTCACTCATTCAACAGAAGAGGATATCAAAAAAGGAATAAAATCTCTGGCCAAAGTTATAAAGGATGAGATGGAGAAAGTTGAGTTGAGTAAAGAGAGCCCTATATCTCCATGATCAAGTCAAGGGATGCAATTCCATCAATTTTTTTGAAACTTTTTTCTTTTCACTTAATTTTTTTATTTTTTCGTAATTTTCAGGACCCCTTTCAGTGACAAAATTTGCATATTTTAAGGGAGTGATTTCAAAATAGTCATTATTCACAACTATATTTCGAGATCTATTTATCTTCCAGACTTCTTCAGCAGGATGTGTTTCTTTTTTGGGTAAAGGAAGTTTCGCTGGTAGTATTTTAGATGTATCTGCAGCAACAAAAAAATCTTTATTCATCATATTCGAAAGCATAGCTAAGGGTCTAGTTCCAAGTTTATTCAAAAAACCTTCATAGGATATTGAATCAGACCCCACTACTACTGCATCTACATCTTTCATCGCTTTACACATCCCAGCATCTACCCAGTATTCTATTTCTTTCCCTTTTTTGACTAACTTTTTGCATGTGATCCTTCCTTCTTTTCTTGGTCTTGATTCTAGAACCACTACTTCTTTTACTACTTCAATTCCCTTTATGACCGTTGAACTGTAACTAAAAGTCAAAACTTTGTTATGTCCTTTTTTAGTCAAATGGTCTCCCATAGATTCAGCTGCTCTTTTTCTACCAATAAGAAACTTATTTTTCAAATCTTTCGTTTTCGTTTTGAAGCTTTTATCTTTCTCTAAACTCTTAAAGATCTCATTACACAGATTGATCAACGGAGTCATTGTATATCGATATTTCACTATTTTTTCTAAGTATTCCATCAACTCATGTTCGGGCAATTTTAAAACACTATCAGCCAGATCAATTGCCAATTCTGAGGCTCCTTTACTATCATCTTTTATTATATCTTCCGCTTCTCGAAAACTCATAATTCAAAATAAAAAAGGATAATTATCAAATTTTGGTTTATAATTTTTTTATCGGTAATCTTATTTAACCCATGTGTCATAACTATTGACCACTAAGATATGTATGATATTAAATCGAAGGAGGTATAAAAACGTCTGATTTAAACTGCTCAAAGAAAATGGAGGAATATTTTCAAATCCTAGAAGACCAAACTGAAGAATGTTATGAAGTAGCTAAAAAGGCTAGATCAAAAGGTTATGATCCCAAAATGGAGGTGGAGATTCCACGAGCTGAAGATCTGGCTTTGAGAGCTCAAGAATTAACTGGTGTCCAAGATACAGCTAGTAAGATAAGAGAATTGAGTGAAGAGTACGATAGAGAAGAAGTCTCGCTTAGAATCGCTAAGGAAGTGGCTAGTCGAAATAGAGGTAGTGTCGCTGATCGTTTAGAAGATGCCGTTCGTATAGGATTAGCTGTGCTAACTGAAGGCATTCTAGTTGCGCCTTTGGAGGGTATAGGAGGAGTTGAAATTAGAGAGAATAATGATGGGTCTACCTATGCTGAATTATCGTTTGCTGGTCCTATAAGATCTGCAGGAGGTACCGGGCAGGCGATGAGTGTTTTGATAGCAGATGTTGTAAGACGTGAGTTGGGTATTGATCGATTCAAACCAACATCTGCAGAAGTACAGCGTTTTAAAGAAGAGATACCATTGTACAAAAAATCATTGGGACTTCAATATACTCCATCTTCTGAGGAGATATCTTTGATTGTTGAGGGGTGTCCAGTCAGCATCAGTGGTGAAGGAACTGGTCAAGAAGAAGTATCAGGTAATAGAGATCTACCACGAGTTGAAACAAATAATGTGAGGGGCGGGGCGTGTCTTGTTATCGCTGAAGGTATGTGTCTAAAAGCAAAAAAACTTAAGAAATACGTAAAAAAACTAGACATCGATGGGTGGGAGTTTCTCGATGAATACATTGGAAATTACCTATCAGGAAAAAAAGAGGAATCAGATAATGAAACTGAGGATGATAAGAAGAAAAATAAGAAAATAGCCCCCAAATCAAAGTATATACAAGAAACCATAGCCGGACGACCAGTTTTTGGTCATCCAAGTGAAAAAGGGGCATTTCGCTTGAGGTATGGAAGGACTAGAACTACCGGCTTGGCAGCAGTTTCTGTCAATCCTGCTACTATGTATTTAACTGATGAATTTATGGCACTGGGGACACAAATAAAAACAGAAAGGCCTGGAAAGGCCGGTGCTATAACTCCATGTGATTCTATAGAGGGGCCTACGGTTCTTAAAAAAAATGGAGACGTGGTAAGAGTAGATTCTGCTGAAAGAGCAAAATCTTTGCAAAAGAAAATCAAAGAAATAATCGATCTTGGTGAGATACTTATCCCCTTTGGTGAGTTCGCTGAGAACAATCATGTTTTAGTTCCTGGAGCGTACTGTCATGAGTGGTGGGTACAAGAAGTAGATGGTGAATTTGAAGAAAATGAGATCGGACCTAAAAAAGCTGTCGAACTTTCTGATAAGAACGGTTTTCCTCTACATCCAAAATACACTTATTTCTGGGATTTTGTTGAAGTTGAAGATATTAAGGAATTGAGAGATTGGATCTCAGATGAAGGAAAAATTCATGAAGATGAACTGTCGTTGAAAAGAGAAAAAAACAAAAAAGATATTTTGGAATCTATCGGAGTACCTCACCGGGTTGAAAAAGATCAGATAGTACTGAAAGAATACGAACCATTATTGTTCTCTTTAGGTCTTGATAGAGAATCTTTGGAGAAAAAAAATCATTCAGATACAAATAAACCAATAGAATTTATATCTAATTTGGCAGAAGTCAAAGTTAGAAGTAAAGCTCCTACTACCATCGGATCAAGGATGGCGAGGCCTGAGAAGGCGAAGGAAAGGAAGATGAGTCCTCCTGTTCATGGTTTATTTCCGCTTGGGGAGGCTGGTGGTTCTGAAAGGTTGATCAAAAAAGCAGTAGAAAAAAAAGTAATAGAAGTTGAAATCAGTGCTAGAAGATGTAAAAAGTGTGGAAAAAGCAGTGCTCAAATTAGATGTTCATGTGGTGGTAGATGTGAAATAGTGGATGAACCCAAAGAGCAAAAAATTCCAATGAAAAATATTTTTCGACAAGCTCTCAATGTATTGGGTGAGGGTGGAAACGTAAACAAAATTAAAGGTGTAAAAGGTCTAATCACTAAAACGAAAACTCCAGAAGCATTAGAAAAAGGTATTTTGAGAGCTAAACATAATATCTATGTATTTAAGGATGGTACATCGAGATACGATATGACGGATCTTCCGTTGACTCATTTCAAACCCGAAGAGATCGGATTATCAGTTGAAGAGACTAAGAAATTGGGTTATAGTGAGGACAAAAATGGAGAGGAAATAAAAAGTGATGATCAAATTATAGAGCTAAAACCTCAGGATATGGTCGTATCAAAAAAGGCAGGAGACTATATGGTTAGTATCGCTAATTTTGTAGATGATATACTAGAAAAGTATTATGATCTAGGAACTTTTTACGATGCCGAAACAAGACAAGACTTAGTAGGAGAACTCGTTGTTGGGTTAGCGCCACATACTTCTGGTGGTGTGTTAGGTAGAATAATTGGATACCATGATGGTAGAGCAGGATATGCTCATCCCATGTTCCATGCGGCGAAACGTAGGAATTGTGACGGTGACGAAGATTGTATAATGTTACTTTTAGATGGTCTATTGAATTTCTCTGAGGATTATTTACCCCAAAAAAGAGGAGGACTCATGGATGCTCCTTTAGTACTAACAACTAAAATAGATCCTCAAGAGATCGACAGTGAAGCTCACAATGTTGATACACTTTCAAAGTATCCTTTGAAATTTTATGAGAAAACTTTTGAATATCCAAATCCAAAAGACATGGAAGATCTGATAGAAACTGTAGAAGATAGATTAGACCAACCAGAACAATATGAGGGTTACGGATATACTCATGAAACTACAAGATTAGATGAAGGCCCTAGTATGAGTAGATATACACGACTAGGAAAAATGACTGAAAAAATGAATTCCCAGATAAAAGTTGCAGAGATTATAAGGGCAGTGAATACTGAGGATGTGGTCAGTCGAGTGGTAAATGATCATTTTATACCTGATCTGATCGGTAATCTGAATAAGTTTGGAGTCCAAGAGATAAGATGCACTAAATGCAATACCAAGTATCGGAGGATACCATTAAGTGGTGATTGTAAATGTGGAGGTAATTTGACCTTGACAATTCATGAGGGCAGTGTCAAGAAATACCTTAATTTTTCTTTAGAGATGGTTGAAAAATATGATGTTCCCGAGTATCTTTATCAAAGGGTTTGGCAGTTAGATAGACAGATCAAATCCCTTTTTGAGAACGATAAAGTCTCAACACCTAGTTTGGATGAATTCTGTTGAATTTTAATCAAAAGAAGATAGCGTCGCTTGTTTTCTCTTTTTCATGCCTTCCTCATACTGCTTCAGTGCGTTCTCAACTCTTGATTCAGAGAAATCTCTTTCTTCACAAAGAAATCCTTTCACATTTCCTAGTTCCTTAGCGAACTTAATAGAATATTCCTCTGTAACTTCCGGATTTAGAAATATATTTTTTATTTCATTAAGATTATTGATCTCTTTACCTTTTTCTTTTAGAACGGCATCTATATTATCATATTTTTTAACATATTTTAAACCGCGTTTGGGTCCTATTCCTTTAATCCCCTCATTGTAGTCGGTTCCACATAATATCCCGATGTCGATAAGCTGCTCATGGGTAATCTCTAGTTCATTCAAAACTTTTTCTAATTCTATCAATTCAGGAGTAATCTTTTTGTAATTTGATGAACCCGGCATCTTTCTTCTTCCCGATACGGTCAGATTTTTAACCAATTTTGGAGTACCGAACAGTAAAGTATCGTAATCTTGACTACCGACTGCCCAAGCATCACCATTTTTCACAATATGTGCTGCCTGACTTTCGCCCTCAGCGGGAGCTTGAATCCAAGGGATCGCTAAAAGATCTAACAGTTTTTTGCTGCTTTCTTCGATGTCTTTAGTCATGCGAGAAGTTTGCTGGGCTTTTTTTCGTGCCTTTTTTAGATCTCCCTCTTTCAGCGACTTTTTATATTCTATCTTGGCTTTATCTTTTCTTTCTTTTCTCTTTTCTAAAGTTTTTTCTTTCATTATATCTGGTTCGCCATCAAATACATAGATAGGTTTGATCCCTGATTTTATCAAATTAGCATTTCTGTATAATAATCCTGAGAGGTGTGAAGTAATCCTACCCTCTGAATCAGTCAATGGTTTTCCGTCTCTCTGTCTTATACTAGCTAAAAATTGATAAATTATATTATAAGCATCGATAGCGAGGGTTTTGTCTTCCATGAAATTGAAATCTATTTTTTCACTTTCTATCAAGTCGCTAATATCTACACCCATGGTTATCCGCTCAAAATATAACTCCCTCCATATGTACTTCTATACCTTCATCTGTTATAGCGAAGGGTTTTATTTTTCTAGAATGGTTGATTCTTCTCATCTTCATAACCTGGATACTCAGTTGTACTTCTTCACTATCATCTTGATTGTATCTCAAAAGTATCACACCATCTGCCGTATATTCGATCAAACCATCTCGGGAGCTTGTGGGGTTATCGTCTTTGACTTCCGCTGTCAACAAAGCTGTTGCTCCAGAATCTCTAAACATCTTGCTAAGAGCGAAAAGTTGATCTCTTTTGGTTTGGGCATCTTCAGCAAGCATATTCAATAATGAGATGGAGTCAACTGCGATTCTTTCTGCATTAAAACTTTTTATAAATTCAGGAAGATCACTTTTGATCTTATTTATAGTAGCCTCAGCGTCTGCAGGTGCTAATTTCTTCAACGCTAGTTTATCATTTTCTATGTATGGTTCAAAATCCCATCCATAGGATAGACCTGTTTCTATCATAGCATCACGGTCTTCTTCCAAAGATATAAAGACACCGGACTCTCCGTTTTGTAAACCTTCCCAGATATACTGTAATGAAAAAGTGGTTTTACCAGTACCAAATTCACCCATAACTGTGAACACATGCCCCTTTGGAACTCCGCCCTTTAACATCTCATCTAATCCTTTTATCCCAGTCCTAACCCTTTCAACATTTTTATTTTCCATTTTAGCTCACCTTATCTTTTGATAATTGATAACAGTATAACCTTCATAATCTGATACTTCAGCGGTAAATCTAGCGATCTTTTCGCGTTTCAGATGAGGTAGTACACTCATAAATTTATCAACTAGAAGATAACGCTGTCTTTGAGAACTTCTAGTAGTTTTGGACCACTGGAAAGATAAAACACCATCTACACTATCAATTATTTGATATTCAAGACCTTTATCTACGATACCTTTGGATAACAATAGGTAAATGATTCCTCCCCATTTTTTAGAGGCTCGTCTCATCCCTTTAATAATCGTTATCAGTTTGTTTCTATCTATAGATGTATTTGTGAGTAAATCAGTCAGAGAATCTATAACTATCATATTATCTTCTGCATTCTCATCTAAAAAGTGTACTAACTCCTCTAATAGATCTTTATCGGACCCTCCGGAAAGAAAATTATCAGCAGGAGATTCAGAAGACCAACTAGAAGGCACCATAGTACGCTGAAAATATTCTTGAGAAAAATCTTTGAACTCTAAATCTGTTTGAATAGCGTCATAATAATTTTGATTGAAAGAAGCCCTGACTTCTTCAAGGATATCCTCATCAGACCTGGAAAAGGTGATGTAGTAGAGATCATCTGGGAGAACGGAACCTTCACATGCATCGCCTAGGAATGTAGTGATTTCATTTGGATTTTCTTTTACGATCAAAAGTTTAGCTGATGAGGTATATACATATTCAAGTCCTCCAGCTCCTATCTCAGTAAAAAGTAGTACAACTGATCCCGCTGGAACACCTCCTTTTATAATTGCATCAAGATCGCTGACACCTGTAGGAATTTTTTTCATGCTTTCACACCGTCCGACTTTCGTCAGACAAAGGACACAGTATTATCATGACTTTTCTGACTTTTATACTTTTCTTTTACAAAACAAAATCTTTTTCTTCCGATTTATATAATGCTATTCTCATTTATAAAATAATTTTATTACATACATGAATTTTGATGTAATGCTAAGGATTTTAAAAATGCATCAGACAATCCAAAATGCTTTTATAGGAGTCCCCTTTCTAACTCAAGTCCCCAAGTCGGGAGATGCAAAAAGCCGGCGTGGGGAAAGTAAAGTTAAAATACCTTTATCGCTTAATATTCAAAATGCACTCGGCGACATGGAAAAGGGTTGTCGAGGAAGGGTATAGGATCCATTCGATCCGATGATTACCGATCATACGCAGACCTGGATGTGTACCAGACCAACAGTAATTGCTGCGATCACTCAGCCATTTGGTGGATGGCTCGGCTCGGGCACTGATGAAGGTCGTGCCAAGCTGCGATAGGCGAGGGGTAGGCGCAAGGAACCTTAGATCCCTCGATTACCTAATGGGAATTCCTGCAGGAGCAAACCTCCTGCAATCCGTAAGGATGGGGAACTCTCCGAATTGAAACATCTTAGTAAGAGAAGGAAAAGAAATCAAATGAGATGCCGTGAGTAAAGTCGATCGAAAGCGGTGTAGAGCAAACCGAATCCTGCTGGAAACAGTTAGGAAATGTGGTGTTTTGGACTCCGGTACATCTTAACTATCCAATCCGAAGTCTCCTGGAATGGAGCACCAAAGAGGGTGATAGTCCTGTAGGAGGAAGATAGAAAGATGATTCGGGGTCTCCAGAGTAACGTGCGTTGGATATCGCGCGTGAATTTGGGAGGCATACACTCCCAACCCTAAATACGTCCCGAGACCGATAGCACACTAGTATCGTGAGTGAAAGCTGAAAAGTATCCTTGACGGGAGATGAAAAGACCCTGAAACCAGATGGTTACAGACGGATAGAGCATGCAAGGGTTGAAGCCCTTTAGCCGGGGTGGACCGATGTTCTATCGTACGTTCTGAAAAACGGGCCAGAGAGTTCTGGTCGATGGCGAGGCTAAGCCTGATAAGGGCGGAGCCAGAGGGAAACCAACAGGTTCGCATTCCGCTTCTGCGGAAAAGGAACGAGGTGTATTCGCCTGGAGTCATCGGCTGGAGATCCGAAACCGGTCGATCTATGCCTGAGCAGGGTGAAGCCTTCTGAAAGGGAGGTGGAAGCCCGTAGGGTTGGTGAGCTACAAATCCCTCCCGTGACTTGGGCATAGGGGTGAAAGGCCAATCGAGACCGGAGATAGCTGGTTCCTTCCGAAACTACTCGAAGGTAGGCCTTGCTCGAGGTAGATGGTAGTGTAGAGCACGGATTGGGTATTCGGGGGCGAGAGCCCTTGGTACGCTGTCAAACTCCGAATCTATCATCGCCGTAGACAGCAGGAGTCAGGGCACCGGGGTAAGCCTGGTGTCCGAAAGGGCATGAACCCAGCCTGAGGTTAAGGTCCCTCAAATGCCGGCTAAGTGTTAGAGCGAAGGGTGTCCGCAGTCGAAGACAACTGGGAGGTGGGCTTAGAAGCAGCCTTCCTTTAAAGAGTTCGTAACAGATCACCAGTCGAGACTGCGGGCCCTGAAAATGGACGGGGCTAAGCCGGTTACCGAGACCTCGGAGTACCGAAAGGTAATCTGGTAGGAAGGCGTCGGGCGTGGGTAGAAGCTTGGCCGTGAGGTCGAGTGGACCGCGTTCGAACGAGAATTCTGGTATGAGTAGCAGCAAAGAACGGTGAGAATCCGTTCCGCCGTAGGGGCTAGGGTTCCTCGGGAATGATTTTCAGCCGAGGGTTAGCCGGTCCTAAGATGACCCTTAACCGAAGTCATCGAATAGGGGAACAGGTTAATATTCCTGTGCCTCTGGCATCTCTGTCCGGTCCGCGACGCATTGGGATAGGCTAAGTAGAGTTCTCGCTCTATCGAAGAGTATAATCCCGGGGAGAACTGTAATGGTGAGAACCGGGCGAAATCTTGATAGGCCGAACTGAGTTCGGTTTAGCCAAATCCTGGTGCCAGTGAAAAGTGGATCGGTAGCCAATGCCAGAGACCGTACCGAGAACTGACACAGGTGCCCCTGCCTTAGCAAGGCCAGGCGTGTCGGATCAATTCAGGCCAGGGAAGTCGGCAAATTAGCCCCGTACCTTTGGTAGAAGGGGTGCCAGTCATGCTAATGGCTGGTTGCAATAGCTAGGGGTCCTCGACAGTTTAATAAAGACCTAGATGGCAGCTAGTCCGAAAGGATTT
>CAZRSB010000043.1:0-16855 GCA_964602715.1 uncultured Thermoplasmata archaeon
CTTGTGATATAGGTCTCGAAAAGGTTCTTCAGAACGGTCTTTTTCATCTCCTCTTCCTCGGACTTTATCACCTCAGGATATGAACCATACCTTAGATATTCTTCGAAAGGTTTCTCGAACTCGGACAGGAACACATCTTCTTCGAAATCGAGTCCGGTTCCTTCCTTCAAAAATTTATGGACCTTTTCGTTTTTCTTTGAATATATCCTAGCTAGTCTCTTGTCCTTGGCGTTGAGGAACTCCCAGAAAGAGAAGGGGTATAGATGAGAAGAAAAAATCCTTCCGACGAGATGTTTGGAGGTCTTTCCTGTCAACTCTAGAGATGAAGATCCAGTGACGATGAATTTTACATCCTCGAGAGTATCGTACAAAAACTTGAGTTTTTTCCCAGCGTCCTCTACATAGTGGATCTCATCTAGAAAAAAATAGTGCCTTTTTTTGTCTACCATATAACTCTCTATAGTTTCACGAGGGCTATTTTCAAACTCCCTTTTAAAAACCGGATCCTCCATGGTCTTGAATGCGATGCGTTCTTTGTCTACCCCCTTTTCCTCGATCAGCCATCTTCTAAAGATCTTCAAAAGTGTTGTTTTCCCCGACTGTCTCGGCCCTTTGACGGCTATCATCTCTCTTCTGTCGACCCAGGTCTTCAGATCTTCCATCAACTCTCTGTCGAAGTATTCTTCCATATCTCTATTCGTTTCCATGGATCCGACCTCGTGAATACAAAAGAACTCTACAATTATTTAAAAGTTTTCAGTAATTATTGAACTATTGATGAAAAATATTTAGTTTTAGTAGACTTATTGTGGAATCCACTGACGGTTATGAGGTACGGACCTACTACGGGGACAGCTGCGGATGTCACGTGGTAGTCTTGAATGCAGAAGGAGGATTTTGATATGTTGAAACTGCCGCCGAGCGAATATGCGGCCTTCGAAGTTCTTGTGGTCGAAGGATATGACATTCAGAACAGTCCAGCCCTCAGATAGCGATCATTTTTTGCATGATTCTCACCGTCTTCTCCAACGATCCAATACCGTTTTGAGTATATTTACATCTTCGGCTTAAACTTTTCATTTTCACATGAATATTTTGTTTTTACGGATGAAATTTACTAGGATATCTATCTTCGCAGGACCGTATTGAAAGATCATCTATAATCTGTGTAAACTATTTATATGATGAGCATATAACTTAGTTACATGGAAAGTATCGCTAAAAGGGAAGCTCAGGTGATATCGGAGATCAGATCCAGGGATATGGTAGTATTCACCCACAAGGACATCGATCGTTTCCTAGATACATCCAAAGAAAACACCTATCGTATAATGGGGAATATGGTGGAGAAGGATCTGGTTAAACGGGTGGAAAAAGGTAAATTCATCTTGACCGAAACGTGGAATGAACTCGACATATACGAGATCGTACCAGAAATCTTCCAACCGTCTTACATCGCCTTATGGAGCGCACTGCACTACCACGACATGACAGATCAAGTTCCCCGCACGGTGTTTCTCATCACCACCAAAAGAAAAAAACCGTTGAGGTTCCAGGGGCAAAAGATCAGGTACGTTACGGTAAAAAGATCCCTTTTCTTCGGATACGAAAGATACGGGAAAGTGTTGGTTTCCGATATGGAGAAGACCGTGGTCGACTGTTTAAGACACCCGGAGTACTCCGGAGGAATATCACAGGTACGGGATGCGATCTCGCATGAATTAAATACGGAAAGACTCGTAGAGTACTGTAAATTGATGGGAAGTTCGGCGGTGGCATCACGTTTAGGCTACCTATTAGATCTGGAAGGTATAAAATTTGAAAAAAAAGAGTTAAAAGAAATCATCGATACATACTCAAAACTCGACCCCAAGCAAGAAGTACCTGATTTGAACTCCGAATGGAAATTGTATGTTAGGAGGGATATAAGATGATAACCAGAAGTCAGTTAAGAGAGATACATAGGATCGAGTTACCGCTGCATATATTGGAACAGGATTACATTCAATCTTTGTTCTTGAATGAACTATATCGAAAAGAAAGGTCTTTGGTGTTCAAAGGTGGAACCTACCTGAAGCATGCCTTCGGTTTAGACAGATTTTCCGATTTAGAGGAATAAAATTCCTCTTCTCCTTCAGAAGGTGTTCCTCAGGATGATCTGGATTTTACGCTTTATGATGAAGTGGATATAGAGAAGATATTGGATGATGTATCCGATAGATTGACGTATTACGGTGTCGAAGCCGAGATCGACAGAGTAGAAGACCAAGAGATATCGTTCAACGCAAGATTGAGATATCGCGGTCCTCTTTTCGACGGTTCTGAAAAATCTATAGGGCGTGTCAACATAGAGATATCAAAAAGAGAAGATGTTTTGTTAGAACCCGAATGGACAAGGCTATTTTTTGAATATCCTGAGTCAAGGGTCCTTTCGGCTCTCGGTCTTCAAAAAAAGGAGGTGCTTGCGGAAAAATTGCGTGCTTTGAGCTCCAGGTCAAAGGGAAGAGACCTTTACGACGTTTGGTTTTTGTTGAAACAGGATACTCCGTTGAACAAGGAATTGTTCTTTGAGAAAATGGAGGTTGTCGGCGGAAGCGGTGAAGTATCGATAAGTATATCGGCTGAGGGATGGTGGAGGGACCTGGAGGTGCTGCTGGTAAATCCGCCTAAATACGATGATGTAAAAAAAGAAGTTGTTCAAACCTTATCAGAAAATGGTTTTGAAGTAAGTATCTAGAAAGTGTTGATCATCTATATGCGTCCAAGAGCCTGTCGTATCTTTCTACGAACTCATCTGCATCCATGTAGAATGCTTTTCTGACTTCATCCATACCCTTCTCTTGTTCGATCCGGTTCACCATACCACACCCAACACGATAGGAGAATCTTTTTTCACGTCTGTTTTTCAATTTTGAGTGCAAAAGGAGGATTTTGATAGATTGAAACTGCCGTCGAGCGAATATGCGGTCTTCGAAGTTCTCGAAGTCGAAGGAGATGACAGTCAGAACGAGTCCATGGATAAGTGGATCAACAACCCATGTGACTAACTTCTCGACTTGTACGATGCTAAGTGTCATAGAATCATTATTGTCATCACTACTTAAATTCCTGTTAGACTTGACGAAATTTTTTGCAGACAATATAACTGAGCCAAAAGAGAACAAAATATAAATATTCGATGAAAGGTGAACTCATTACTAAATTATAGTAGGATTAAAGATGAAGTTTGTATCTGTAGTAGAGCTAGTCAATGACCGGTTAAAAGAACAAAATTTACTTTTGAGAACAGGAGAATTCCATCTAATTCCTAAAAGTTAAATAAGCTCTGTCATCGATAATATTACATAAAATTGGAGTGGAAAAATGTCTTCAAAAAAATTGATTAGTATCGGTCTGATGATGCTACTGGTTCTTGGTTGTCTTAGCTTCGCCTCTTTTACCGTTGAAGCATCTGAAAACGACGAATACTATTTGATCTTAACAGCTACAGAAGGAGGAAGTATAGAACAGCCACAGGATGATAACGGTGATCCTATCTACAGGGAATATGAAGAGGGAACCAGCGTGGTCATCGAAGCTGAACCAGAAGATCATTATGAATTCAAACGATGGACTGGCGATACTGAAAACATAGATAATCCTGAATCCAAAAGCACCAATATAGAAATGAATGAAAATTCAACAGTAACTGCTGAATTTGAAAAGAAAACATATGAGTTGTCAGTCGATATTGAGGGTGAAGGCTCTGTAGAGGTGGTGCCCGATGAAGATGATTACAAACATGGTGAAAACGTGGTTATCAAAGCTGAAGCTGATGATAATTACGTCTTTGAAGAATGGTCAGGCGATACGATCGATATCAAAAATACAGAGGACAGCTCAACTATAATTACCATGAACGATGACTATGATATAACCGCAGAGTTCGAAGAAGATCACTATGAGCTTTCAATAGATGTAGATGGTGAAGGACAAATACTTCAACCAGATGGCGAAGGCGATCATGAGATAGAAAGAGAAGAAAACTTGGTCATCGAAGCTAAAGCGGAAGATCATTATGAATTCAAACGATGGACTGGCGATACTGAAAATATAAAGCGACCAGAATCGAATATAACGACTGTTGAGATGCTAGCTGATTATGATATAACTGCAGAGTTTGAAAAGGAAAAGTACGAACTTTCCATCGATTCTGAAGATGGAGGAAGAGTGATCGAACCTGGTGAAGGTGATTTTGAATATAAATATGATGATACAGTCGTTCTTGAGGCAGACCCAGATGATATGTACAGATTTGATAGATGGACTGGTGATATAGAGCCTATTGATGAAGAAGACCAGGAATCTGAGTTGATAACGATCACCATGAAAGATGATTATGATATCACTGCTGAATTTGAAGAAGATTTCCACGAATTGTCGATAGATTCTGATGTAGAAGGAGAAATAGTCAGACCTGGTGAAGGAGACTTCGAGTTTGAAAAAGGGGAAGAGATCGTTATAGAGGCAGAAGCAAAAGAAAATTATGAGTTCGATCGATGGACAGGCGATACTGATGGAATAGAGGATAAATCATCGGAATTGACCACCATCACAATGGAAGATGATTATAATATCACTGCGGAATTTGAGAAGGAAAAATACGAACTAACAGTGGATATTGACGGTGAAGGAGAATTGATACAACCCTCTGACGAGGGATTTACCTACGAACATGGAGATGAGATCGTCCTAGAAGTAGAGCCTGATGATGGTTATGAATTTACAGGATGGACAGGAGACACGGAGAATATAAAAGAGTCCAACTCAAAATTGACCACCATAATATTAGAAGATGATTACGATATAACAGCTGAATTCGAAAGTGAAAATATTGAATTTCAAATCGAATGGTTGTTAATAGCTCTTCTTGCCATAGCTATTATCATAATGTTCATAAAAAATAAAAGAGAAAGGTCAGAAGAGCAGGATGAAGAAAAAGGACCTAATGAAGGCATATGTGAAAACTGTGAAGAGATAATCCCCATCGATTCTAAAGAGTGTCCTGAGTGTGGGGCACCTCTTGCACCTCCTGGTTTACCGGATCTTGAGAAAGCAAAGACATGATTAAAAAATCTAATTCTTTCTTTTTTTGAGGATAGGAAGTCCTTGTTTCATTTCGGAATCTTCTTTTAGTTTTCTTGCTGCTCCCGCTCCTCTTTTCCAACCTTTACGGACAGCCATGATCGGAAGATTAGATCTCCTCCTCTTGTCATCTATCTCTCGCTTATCTATAACTGGTAAACCCGTCTTATTTTTTCTTTCAGCTTCTTCTTTCTCTTTGACTAATCTATCCTGGATACCGGTGTATTTGGCCCAGACCATCAAAATAGAGGGGAGCAAAAACACCGCTACCAGAAAACTGTAACCGATGGCCATCGCAGTGATATAACCAAATTGCGCAAGAGGGATTATATCAGAAGTCGCTAATATGCCAAATGCGCCGACTGTAGTTGCCGCCGAACCGAAAAGAGCAGAGCCTGTATTTAACGCAGTTTCCTGAGACGCTTTGTAAAGATCTTTGCCTTCTTCCAACTCTTCCAAAAACCTATGAGAAACGTGGATGCTGAAATCTACACCCATACCCACAGTTAGGGCGGTTATAGTCACAGTCAAAACATTGAGTGGTACATCTAAGGCATACATAGTCCCAATTATCCAAATAGTGACCAAGGTAACTGGGAAAGCGGTTATCAATCCAAGAATTTTCGTTTTTATCGAAGAAAGGAATATTACTGTGAGTATCGTCGCCACAATTATGATCGTCATTGAAAGTGAAAGAATTTGTGTACTTGTCAATTCCTCAGTTGTTTCCTGACCTACTATATTATTACTAGTGATCTTTGTGGTAAATCCAGCGTTTTCCAAAGGTTCAGCATCCTCTTCGAGTTGATCACTCATCCTGGCAGCATTATCCAGATCCTCATCGATCAGATTTTCATTTTCTGTTAGCGTGAGTACCGCAGATTCATAATCACCGTGTTCATCCCTATGAAGTACATTTTCGATGGAATCTCTACTCTCAGGGGCTTGGTACATGAGATCATACAATTCTGTTATGTTTCTATCGGGTATCCCATTTCCCTCGGTATCGCTATCTCTGAAAGCATCTACAAGGGTCGCATTATAGTGGTCTTGTCCAACAGTAGCAGTACCAAATTCTTGGAGTACTGAAAGAGGTGAATTGACCCCCTCCTCCTCCATTATATAGCGATTCTCCTTAACATTGAATTCTACGTGATCGAGGGCATAAAGAAAATCCCTATCAGCTACGTCACCTTCACTCAATATGTAAACTGTCGATGTGCTTATATTATAATTCGCATTAATGTAATCTATATTTTCACTCTGAGGTTCACCTTCTGGTAAAAAATCTTCTATGGCAAAAGTTGTATCTACATTCGCTGCGGCAACCCCTGCTACACCGGTGATGAGAATAGTGGCAATAATCATGGCCCAGGGTTTTTTATCAGCGATCAGACTTGATATTGAAAGAAATTTTTTGATATATTCATTATCTTTTTTATCATCACCTGACTTTCGTTTAATATTTTTTTCCTTTTCAGCACGTCTCTCTTCCACGATCTGGAGTATAGCTGGCAAGAATCCGACCATCAATATGAGGCTTGAAGATATACCTATAGCGGCTAAAACACCGAACTGCCTGATCACCAGCAAATCGCTGAATACATTGGATAAAAAACCGATCGCTGTTGTAAAAGTTGTCAATAAAAGCGCTCCACCTACCGTCGTTATAGCCACCTTTGTAGAGAGTGCAGGGCCCTTTGATTTTGCCTTTTCCTCCCTATACCTCATCACCATGTGAAGGCCATAATCTATTATCAAACCTGTAAGTAATATAGGAACAGCTACGATCAAGGGATTAAATTTGTATCCTAATAGAACCCCTGCTCCAAATGTCCATACGATCGCGATGCCGAGGGAAGAAAGACTCAAAATAGTTTCTACTAGCGATTTATAGACAAGCATCAATACGAGCACGACAAAAAAGAAAGCTATGGGCAGAAGTTGGCTCATGCTTCTAGTAGCACTATCGTTGATCTCCTGAAGCATTATCTGAGGGGCATAAACCTTCGTATCAGAATCTTCAGTCACATCATCTACTAAATCTATGAGTTCTTCCTGTGCCTCTTCTCTAATATCGCTATCGACACTCTCGTCCATCAAGACCATGCCCATCGCACTACCAGCTCTTATCCTCCTGATAGTGAGATCATCTCCATCGAATTCTTCACTACTCAGTTGGATCGTCTGTCTTGCTATTTCATCTATAAGATTAGGTAAAAATTCGGCCGATCGCATAGTGCTGCTCATCTCCGTGATGACCTGCATGGTGCCATCAGTCAGATCGAAGTAACCATCAAGTGTGTCTTGATACATATTCAAGTAAGGGCTCATCTCATCCTCATCTATCATGAAATCATCTTCATATATCTGTTCAAGTTCTACCAGTGTCTCATTTGTCTCATCGAGATGCTCATAGGCCTCTTCTTCCTCTTTCTCCCCTTCATCCAATATATTGATGCTCCTTTCTATGCTTTCTCTCAGCGGCTCAGGATCGTATTCATGTGCATTTTTCAGGCTTCTCTTGATGTCTCTATCGCTCATGTTTTCAGTCTGTTCTATCTTTTCATCTAGTGTGGGTTCAACTGAGGGGATCTCCCTAACAAAATCAAAATCCGGCTGTACATGAGCTATATGTTCCCCGATCTCTAAAAAATAAACCAGCATCCTTCCTAACGCTCTTCTCTCTGTCGGAGTTGGTTCATTCATCAGGATACGACCAGAGGACTCAAACATCTCAACAAAGTACTGACCCTCTTCAGGAATATCCTCTTCTTCGTCAATCTGGGCCTCATTTTGCCCTTCCCAGGTGTTTTCATCAATATCAGGGTCTGCCGAACCGATAATCCTTTCATATATCTCCATGTACTCCTGCAGTATAGTCCAGCTCTCAGGATTGGATATTATGTAGGACATCGACCTAAAAGTTTCAGCAGCTTCTTCTCTAATCTGTGGATCATTGGACTGAGCGAGTATCTGATTATTGTTCAAAGAAATGTTTAACCGCCTGTACATCTCCGTCTGGTTCTTCATCGAAGTATGAAGCCCTTCAAGATCCTCGTAGATATCTTCTAGTGCTCGACTCAATTGCTGAGTACGATTGGCCTGGATAACAATATCTGCAAAGGTCATCACGCCGTCGGGGATATTTCCTTCATAGAGCAAAGTTTCATTTATCTTTTCATGTTCTAATATAGCCTCCTTTGCATGGAACATATCCAAGAAAACATCCTGGGTAAGAGCATCACCGAGTTCTCCGATAAAAACAAGCTGGTTATGTTCACCGGCAGTACCAAATTTTTCTTCAACCTCATCCATCCAATCTGATGTTTTAGTATCCGGTTCAAAAGTTTCCTCATCAGTATCCATCTCAGCGTGAGTGGCAAAATAGCCTAAGATGAGTGTTAGAACAATCACTAAAGCTATGATCTTTGACGGACTGCCGCTAACTAACTCAGGAAAACGATCGAAGACATGTTTTTTCAAAACTCCTTTCACATTCATGAAGGATGCCTCTTCGTCATTTTATCAACAGATAAAAACCGCTTCTTTATTTTCCTCTATTTAGAAGGTCCTATTCATCTTTTTCCCAGTTATCTTTGGGTTTGAATTTTAAAATTGTCTACTTTCTTCAAGTTTTTATATGGTGAGAAAGTGAAAAAAACTTTTTGTCACTTGATCATTCTTTAGCGTAAACATCCGTTTTCTTGGGCTTTTGTTCTTTTTTCTCAAGATCTCCCTCATACCAGATTCGAATAACGTGGTCTGTTCTGATATACAGTTTTTCAAGATCAACTTTTATCCATTCTACATATCCAACTTTATCTTTTACTTTCTCCGATTTCCCATCTAATTCCTTCAACTGGACTCCTAAACCCCAAACATCAGTTGCCTCTATTTCTTTCCAGTTGATCTCCTTTGAAGACGCCTGTAAAACCTCTTTCAGAAGCAAGGTCTCTTTATCGAAATCGATCAACTTCCCAAAAAACACTAATCCATCATCCATCACTATAAGTATTCTCTTACCCTTAAGATTACCCAGTTCTCTTTCTAATAATGTACCTACCATACTTTTTTCTCCTTTCTATCCAAATCGTATAGAATTATGTGACCTCCTCACCTACCTATCCACAGTGATAACGAGGATGATAATAATCCTCGCCAACCATTAGTTTCTTAGGAAGGTGCTTCCGTCCCTTCGCCCGTTATCTACTGGAATTTGATTCCAGAAATATCATCTGGTTTTCGAGTTACCGACGGAAACTTACAGGAACGTCCTCCAAGGGGAGAATGTCTCCTTTTTGTGGTTACCACCTAACTCGCCGACTTGATAATCAGAGATCGTATCAACGTTAGTGGTTTCGAGTACGGTCACGGTACTCCTGATGTCAGAAGAGTCTTTCTTCGTTGAGAGTAGTTGTTCATCCTCTCCTGCCCTGACGCTCTCCACCAGATTGGAGAACTGGGGGCTTTCCGACATCACGACGGTAACAATATGTTATCTTGAATATATAACACTTACCCCCAATCCATCACCCACCTATCCACAATATCGATG
This sequence comes from uncultured Thermoplasmata archaeon, assembly GCA_964602715.1. GTDB lineage: Archaea > Thermoplasmatota > Thermoplasmata > Halarchaeoplasmatales > Halarchaeoplasmataceae > Natronoplasma. Next base: position 9,683 of record CAZRSB010000043.1, read on the forward strand.
AGGATAAGAGGATGGCAATCCTCGCTAAATCAAAGATTTAGAAAGGTGACTTCATGAGTAAAGAGTTAAAATAAAAAAAGACGGTTTTTAGATATTCGCTGTTTCATTCTTCAATGGTTATTTTTACATCATCGAGATCTAGATTTACTGCTTCTAAAGTTATGTTTATCTTATATTCGCCCACTAATACATCAGGATCACCGCTTAACCAGCTCTCATTTGCCTGTCCAAATATTATCTTTAGAGAATTCATGTCCTCTAACCCTAATATTGTCAGATTCTCATATTCTGAAGCTGATAGAGATCTATTAAGATATGTCTCTGCATCACGATGTAGGAACTCCTTAACATCCTTCTCTCTGCTAAAAATCAGCGTTTCGTTAAATTCTCCTACTGCATCTTCTCTATCCGCAATTTCTAATCTGAGTTGTCCATCATTTTCATAAAATATATATGGTCTCTGGTCCTCTAAAGCCGGGAAATCGTCGTTCACTTGCTCCTGAGAATCCGGTCTCTCTATATCAATCATTCGTCTGTTGTATCTATCAGAATATCCATCGATCTCTATAGTTAAGTCCTCAGGTATCTTGCTTCTTTCTAACTCATAAGGAAAAGAAAAGATGTAGCGATCTATCTCTCCTCCTGGACCTACTGTTTCCTCTTTGATAGGTTCGTAATCTAATTGGATAACTATATCCCGTTTTTCGTCGATGGAATTTTCAACATCAACATCTATCGTTTCAGTAGTACCTGTTTCGACCTCTACAGGAGCGTATATTTCTCCATTCAAATTGTCATCTTCATAGCTCCAATCTACTGTATCAAAATCAGTGTCTGCTCCATCATTTACGTGAACCATGTGTTCCATCACAATTTCACCTTCGTGTCTCACCTGTAATGTTCTCTCTCCTTCTTCCTCAAATGTGATATTAACATTGAATGAAATTTCGGCAGGTGCGCTTCGAATATTTTTTAGAACTTCTTTCTCTGCTTCATCCAAATCAATCACTGTTTCTCTTGAATCACCACCGCCTAAGCAACCAGTAAAAACAACTGCCATCGAAATCAATAATATCATCGATACTACCATTGTTAGTGTTTTCAATTTATTCATTTTATCCCAATCTCTAGCTGGGAAATCTAGGTAGGTTATTAATATTTTATGGATTATCTAATATGAACTAATATATCAATACAGGAATTACTTCAGACACCTCTGAATTTGTTTACTATGGAATTCTTTATTCAATTATCTTAACGTTAGATCCATCCATCTCTACTTTTAAAAGAGATTTGATTTCGATGTCCAACTCGTTTTCTAATTCGTCTTTTATGCCTACTTTTTCGAATACGACAACTACATCGACGATCTCTACTCCGAGATTTTTAAGCACAGTTAGTATCCCTCTTAATGTTCCTCCTGTACTCAAAACATCATCGATCAAGAATACTCTATCTCCTTCCTCTACAAAGTTCAGATACATCTCAGATTCAGAGTAACCAGTGACTTGATCGATAGATATCTCATCGTCCAATCCATATTTTCTCTTTCTGATGAATTTATAAGGGAGGCCTGTTTCCATAGAAAGTGCAGCAGCCAATGGAAAGCCCATGGACTGTGCCGTCAATATGTAGTCACAGTCCAGGTCAGCTTTGGCTTTTACCGCTTCCACCACTTCAGCTAAAAGCTCCTGCTCCACCAGTGGAAGTCCATCGGAAAGAGGATGTATGAAGTAGTGATAGTCGCCCATATCTACAACCGGCGATTCCTCGACTGATTTTTTAAGCTTTTCTAACATCATCTCACCATCGAGAGTAAAGCCTTGGCTTTTTCAGACGCTTTTCTCAATATCTCATCTTCATTCTTTACTTTTCTATCTTCCATGATGAACTTGCCATCGACCATAGTATCTGTCACACAAGCTCCACCCATCGAATATATCAGGTTTGAAATAGTATCGTGGTCCGGTATACCATTGACGCCTTTTTCAACCAAGATCAGATCAGCAGATATCCCCTCTTTGATGATACCCGAATTAAACCTCATGGCTTCGGCTCCATCCTTGGTTATCATATTGAAAGCCTCCTCAGCAGTAAGAAGAGTTGCATCACCGGGCATCTTTTGTTGCAAGGCCGCGATCTTAGCCTCCTCTAAAATATCAAGATTGTTGTTAGAGACACATCCATCTGTACCGATGGTTATATCGGCATTTGCTTCTTTCATCGCTGCAAAATTCATTGGTTTTCCAACAGCGAGTTTCATGTTAGAAGTAGGATTGTGACTTATCACAACATCGTTTTCAGCCATCCGTTCGATATCTTTTTCTTCCAACCAGACACAATGTGCCGCTATGACTTTTTCATTCAGAAGCCCAACATCATTTAGATAATCAGTGAAATGGAGATCATGCTCTTCCTCAAAATCTTCTTTTTCCTTTTTCGTCTCCGCTAGATGTATATTTACCAATAAATCCTTCTTATCTGCATATTCAGCACACCACTCTAGACCTTCTTTCGACAGAGTATAAACAGAATGTGGGCCAAGGGCGGGCTTGACCAGATCAGATCTTTCAGCATATTCTACAAATCTTTTGGTAATTTCTATTTCGTCATCTAGTTTATCTGGATCATTTTGGTCTATAACACCATAACTAAGGACCGCTTTCATGCCCATATCCTCTACAGCATCAACAGCTGACTCCATAAAGAAATACATATCATTAAAACAAACAGTTCCGCTCTTGATCATCTCTAAACAGGCCAACTTAGTACCCCAGAATACATCTTCTTCAGTAAGATTTTCTTCTAACGGCCAGACGATCTCGGGCCAGGCATCCCAGAAAGCTCTATCGTCTGCTACACCTCTGAATAGAGACATGGCTGCATGAGTATGTGTATTGAAAAATCCAGGTGATAGGGTCTTACCAGATCCATCCTTACTTTTAGCTCCATCTAACTCATCTTTACTTAATTTCTGTATGTTCCCATCTTCTACGAGTACGTCCCATCTTCCTTCACGACCTAAAATCTCAACATCTTTTATTACTACCGACATCTCTTTCACCTCTTCTTCAAAAATCTCTCTAATATTCCCAGCACATCTTCCGATCTATTTTTAGCAGTCTCTACTATTTCATCATATTCTACCGTTTCATCTTTGATCCCGTTGGCGTAATTATCGATAGTAACGATACCTGCATAATCTACGTCGCACTCTTTACACAGAGTGGCTTCTGAGGCCATGGTCATCCCGACTAAATCACCAAAATTCGATAATATCCTTACCTCCGCTTTGGTTTCCAAACGAGGACCTCTAGTCTGAACGTAAACGAGATCTTCCGATGTGAGATCGATACCTAATTCTTCGGAACTCTGAATTATCTGTTTTCTCAATTTGAGAGACAGCTCAGGTGTAACATGTTTGATCTTTTCATCGTAAAATGTCGGCGGATCCCAAAAATTAACATAATCTGCAGGAGCAGAAATTGACGGCACTTCAATATCAGGATCTAGCGCACCGGCTGAACACACTCCTATTATTTCTTCGACTCTTTCCTGCATAGCGTATATGTTGGCTCTATGGTTGATACGGTGCGGAGGGATGTTATGATCAGGACCATGTCTCAACAATAAAATCACTTCTTTTTCACCCATCGTTCCTTCATAGAGTGCTGAAGAGGGGGTCCCCCATGACGTGTGTTCCTCTATTTTATTTTCTATCTCAAACTGACTACAGTCTTTGAATCCAGTGCCTCCTATTATACCTATATGACTCATCAAATCACAAGGAGGTAATAAATTACAGATTTTTAAATTTGTCCTATATCCTCATCTATGATTTTAGCCCTAATGTTTTTAGATTAGATAACCATTTATTCATGTAGTGATAAAAATGTTAGCGGAATTCTCGATCGTGCCGTTAGATAAAGGGGTGAGTCTGAGTGATTACGTCTCAAAAATGGTAGATATGGTCGATAAGAGTGGATTAGAGTACAAACTTACACCTATGGGTACAGTGGTAGAAGGTGATGTAGATGAAGTTATGGACCTTATAAAGAGATGTCATAAAGAGATGCGACAACATTCGGACAGAGTAGAAACTAAAATAATAATCGATGATAGAAAGGGAGCAAAAAATAGACTAACCGGTAAAATCAAATCAGTAGAGGAAAAACTCGGAAAAAAAGTTAAAAAATGATCTCTGGTAATCAAAAGTCTACCAGAGACGACTGGTTGGAAGAAACCGAACTCGAACCCTTTTCATCTATTTCTTTTTTCTCTCTTTTTCCAGCAGAAAATTTCTTATCACTGAGTACTTCGGCGATCTTATCACCTATGGCAGGTAGTTCAGCAAGCTTTTCTGGAGCCGCTTCTCTCACCTCGCTTATCTTAGTGTAACCTTCTTTATACAGGCTCCTGGCCCTTACCCGCCCCACTTGATCCATCTCAGTAAGAGTTAACAAGTCTTCCTTCACACCATATTTTACTCTATCCGTGAGCCCCTCAAGTATCTCTGCTTTTTTCTGGTTGTAAAGCTTACCTATCTCTGCCGCGGAATGCAAGAGCCAGTCAGCAGTATCTACCTTGTTGTATACATCTCCTGGGCCCACACCGAACTTCTCTGTTATCTCTTCTTCTGGAACCTCTTCTATCCAGTCCTTCAACAATAGAGCTGTTTTCAATGCTCTCAAATAATCCTCCAATTCACCTCTTTCATGAGGGAAATCAAAGAATAGATCAGCTCTGAGAGATTCCGCCTTCCTCTGATATTTTCTCATTTCAGTTTTGGAAGCAAACAAGGTATACATATCTGGCGTATAACAAATAGCATGTAGGTATGATATGTCCAACCCTCTCTTTCCAGCCCTAACAGCCTCTCTCATCTTTACTGCCGAAAGGGGATCGATATATAGATCTGATACTTTTTTACCAAATTTAGTAGCCTTTAAAAATTCATCATCTGTGATCAAATCATTTTCTTCTAACATCTCTAACGTTTTTCTTACTCGTTCTTCTATAGACCAGAGTTCACTCTGCTGAACATAAAACGTCTGTTCCATGAATCGATATATTTCTTCTTCCTGAGTGCAGTGTTCAGTGGCAATAAGAGAAAGAAGATGAGCTCTCAAGGCGGGTTCGGTCGCCATCCTTGAAACGATAGCTTCACTCTCACCTAGAAGATACTCATCATAAAATTGATTGATCTGATTTTGTTTTTTCGCAACCAAAACAGCTTCTCCTAGGTCATCATATCCCGGTCTTCCCGCCCTACCTAACATCTGCTGTATTTCCATAACGGGAATTGGAGCATTGTAACCAAGTAAAGGATCGTACCTCTTACAATCCCTGACTATTACTTTTCTAGCGGGCATATTGATCCCAGCAGCTAATGTGGGTGTTGCGGCAATTATTTTGATGAGCCTGTTTCTGAAGGCTTCCTCTACCTTTTTCCGTTGAAAATCATTCAATCCCGCGTTGTGAAATGCAGTGCCGTTTTTAACTACATTGGCTAGTCTTTTTCCCAGTGAGGTATTACTTTCATCTTCTATCTTTTCGGCGATCTTTTTCAGATGTTCACTTTCTTCCTCTGTTAATTCCGACTTCACATCGGAAGTGAGTTTTTGTGCAACACTTTCAGTCGATTTCCTGCTTCGTACAAAAACCAAACACTGGCCGTGTCCTTCAATTGTTGGCATCGATAAAGTTTTAACCGGGGACCCTTTAGATTTCAATTCTATCTCATCCCCATCAGAATACTTTATTCTATTTTGAAAATATACTCCTTTTTTGAGTTCCACGGGTCTCCAATCACTCTTGTGGTGCTCAGCATCCAGCCAATCAGCTATCATCTCCGAATTTCGGATCGTTGCGGACAGAGCGATGATCTGAGCTGAAGGATTTGTTTGTTTTAGCTTGGAAAGAGTTACTTCTAAATTAGCACCTCTTTCTCTATCATTAACAAGATGAACCTCATCGGCTATGACACAATTCAACTCGGACAACCAATCTACATTTTGTCTCAATAACGAATCCGCCTTCTCGGAGGTTGCTATTATGACATCATGTTCTCTAAGAGAAGGATCTGGATTGTCATAATTTCCCATCGAAATACCTATATTCATCCCCAACTTTTCGAACTCCTTGAGATCTTCATATTTCTCGGAGGCCAATGCTCTCAGAGGAACGATATAGATACCCTTACCTCCCTCCTCATAGATACGTTTGATTATTCCAAGATAAGCCAAAAAGGATTTTCCACTCGCTGTAGGATGAGCAAAAACACAATTTTTGCCATCTACTACGTCGGGCACACCACTCTCCTGAGGAGGGTACAGTTCCTTTATACCTCCACTCTCGATAATTTTTTTAGCATCATCAGGGATGTCTAACTCCTCTATTTTCATGTTGTCATTCTCTTCGGGCATTCATAGGGGCATTCGTAGGGGAGATACAAAAAGTTGATGCCTCGACCCAAAAGAAAATTTGAAGGTTTTAAATATACCTTAAAAAATAGACTCTCTAGAGTCATATGCCAATACTCACTTCATATCAGGCGGCAGTAGGAGGAGTTTTGACCATACTCATCTATGGTATAATAGTTGAAAAGCATTACGTGAGTAGATCGACGGTTTTTTCCAATCTTCTATCCTTTATTCTACTTTTAGCGTCTATTGAAATATCTAATCTTTTACTCTCTGGTCTGGCGATATATCTGATCCTTGGTGCACTAGTTATGAAATTTAGAATAAAAATATTATATCCTGCCTTCGGAGCTAGAGCATATGGGTCTCTAGCTTTAGTTTTACTCCTTCAGGGTGAGAAATTCATACCTGGTCTAGAAGGAAAGGGGCCTAGGGAGGCGTTCTTTCTGTTGATATTGATATGGATAGCAATGACTTCGATCGTTCATTTAATAGGATATATCTATAAGAAACACGGGTGGAAAATATTTTGAGATCTTGTGAGGCAGACATCCATCTTCCAAAAATATAATATAATAACCTAAAAATGATGACCCGACTTTCAGGAGGATAAGATGAATATCAAAAAGTCTAAAGTTTTAGTAGTGATGACTACTTTGGTTCTGATGATCGGGATGAGCGTTACGCTCACCGGCTGTGTGACATCCTCCCACACAGCAGAGCCGTGGGGCTTCCCGATTGGAAATCTAAG
>CAZRSB010000044.1:0-16459 GCA_964602715.1 uncultured Thermoplasmata archaeon
ATCATTTTCTAGACAGCTTCAAAGACAATGTTGCTAAGCTCACAAATATCAGATAGAAAAGTACTATCGTCAGTATCTCCGGTAAAACTTCCCAGAGACTCCATCCTCTTATCATGACCGATCGCAAGGCTTCCGCAGCATGGGTAGGAGGTAAAGCATTCGATAGAGGTCTTATCCTGGAAGGGAGTGCTTGGATGGGCCAAAATATACCCGAAAGCAGAAAAGTTGGAAGGACGATGAAGGGAAACATCTGCACCGCTTGGACTTGAGTTTTTGCCGCAGACGACAGTAATATTCCCATAGATTGACTAGTCATCGCTAGTAACGAAACAACTAGAAAAGCGATAAGAATGCTTCCTTCTATGATCAGGTCAAAAGCCGCTATTCCGTATGAAACTAGGATCACCGATTGTAAAGCCCCAATTATCCCGAAGGCTATACTGTAAGCTAAGACAGTTTCAAACTCAGTAGCCGGAGATACTAAAAGCCTATCGAGTGTACCGTTCACCTTTTCAGATGTGAAAGCTAATAGTGTAAGTAGTGTAGTCAGTAGGAAAATGGCAAATGCTATCACTCCTGGAACCAGAAAATCTGAGAAATCCGCCCCTTCTCCATAGACCTCAGTTACGTTTATCTCCATAGGGCGCTCAATCTCTCTATCTTGTCTTTTCAACATCTCTTCCATGCTTTTCTCAAGCGAGTTTATGATCTCAGAAAAGACTTGAGGATCGCTCCTGTCAGCGTTAACCTCTATGGTACCAGTATCTTCTGCGATGATAGACTCGGTGAAGTCAGGTGGAAACACTATCGCCGCCCATATATCTCCATCTTCTACTTTTTCGATAGCTTCCTCTTTTTCATCTAATAAACTGATATCCAAACTGTCTTTATCTTCCAATATCTCGATATATTCCTCAGAAATCCTCATCTCTCCTTCAGCATCATTATTGACAATGGCTACTTCGACCTCGGTGACTTCACCACCGAGAGCTACACCGAAAACTGTCATGGCTAGAATAGGAGCCACTAGTATCATCGCCATGGCTCTTCGATCATGTAAAAGTTCTTTCAATATTCTTTTCGTGATACTACCTATACGATTGACCTTACCCATCATCCCACCTCCTCAACTATATTCACAAAAGCTTCTTCTAGACCATCAGTTCTAGTCTTCTCCATTACTCTCTCTGGTGTGTCTTCAAGTATTAAATCACCTTCGTACAGCATACCGATCTGATCGCACCTTTCCGCTTCCGCTAGATAGTGAGTTGTAATCACAATAGTATTTCCCTTTTGGACTAATTTTTTAAAATTTTTCCAGAACTCAACTTTCAATTCAGGGTCTACCCCGACTGTAGGTTCATCCAACAATAGAAGTTGAGGCTCGTGAAGTATCGAGATAGCTAAACTAACCCTCTTCTTCATCCCGCCAGACAGTTCTGATAAGATCGTTTTTCTCCTGTGTTTTAATCCAACGAAATCTAACACCTTTTCCTTTTGTTCCGATAGTTCTTCGTCCTTCAAGCCGTAAAGTCCTCCGAATTGGTCTAAATTCTCCTCTATAGTTAGACCCCCGTAAAGAGCGACTCTCTGCGGCATGTAGCCGATGAGCGAAGAAACTTCTGCACTTCCGGGTCTTCCGTTCAAAATCTTCGCTGATCCTTTAGTGGGTTCTAAAGATCCCGTAAACATCTTGATGAGAGTCGTTTTGCCGGCTCCATTGGGTCCTATCAACCCGTAAATACATCCTTTAGAAATACTCAGATTAACCTCATCAACAGCTTTTAACTCCCCATAATGTTTAGAGAGGTTTTCTGTTTGAATTGCAAAATGCTTCTTTGATTCAGCCCTCATCTTGGATCCCCTCCAAAAATATATCGATATGCTCTCTGATTTCGTTTTCACTTACCTTAAAGATCTTTCCTTCTCCTAGGAAAGCTTTTTCTATCATAGCCCTAAAAAAGAAAGATAGAAATGTAAAAGTAGCTACCTCAATATCTAAATCTTTTCGTATGGTTCCTTTCTTTTTCCCTGCTTCTAAATACATTGAAAATCCTTCAACAAATTTTTCTGGAACATGAGAGATCAATTGAAATAGCTTGGGATCTCTGTCGACTTCGGAAAGAAGTAGCTTGAAAAAATCGGAAGATTCCATGAGCACTTCATGGGTCTTCATCCCCAACTTCATCAAATCCTTTTCTAGATTTCCAGTAGGTTCCGGCATCTCCTCAACAACTATTTCTTTCCTTCCTTCTGCTTGTTGTTCTATCACTCTGCGGAATAAATTCATTTTAGAATTGAAATGTCTGAATATTGTCACTTCGTTTACTCCTGCTTTTTCCGCTATGAGTTTCGTAGTTGTGACTTTATACCCTCTGTCTGAGAAGAGTTCGAAAGCTGCATCTAATATCTTTTCTTCGGTCTTCATCTTCTCATGTAAGTAAGTACTTACTTGTATTTAAATATTGTTACGATCTCTACTTTCACTTACCCCTCCCCGATGTATCTTTAAATGTCTTAGTTCACCTCACATCCTAGATGACCAATCTTGAAAAGATAGCCAAGCTAGCTGAAGAAAGTAAATATGATGTCATGAGACCAGAGATCGAGGACTCCGAAGACCTAGAGATGGAGAAAATCGGGATTTTAGGAGACGCCACAAAACATGATGTTTGCGCTTCTACATCAACTCCTAGATCAGTGAAGGGTTTTGACCGAATCGGAAATACATCTAGTGGAGGCATCTGTCATTCTTTTACTCCTGACGGCAGATGTGTCAGTTTGTTCAAAACATTATTCACAAATGATTGTTCTCAAGATTGTAAATACTGTCCAAATTCTGCAGAATTTAAAGCGAAAGGAAGATCATATTCTTATACTCCTAAGGAATTGGTCAAAGTCTTTTTAGCTCTCTATCAAAGCAATTATGTTGAGGGCCTTTTTCTAAGTTCCGGCATGGCCAAAGATGAAGATATTATCATGGAAAAATTGATAGAAACGATCCGACTGTTAAGAGAGAAATACAATTATGAGGGTTACATACATCTGAAAATCTTACCAGGAGCCACCAAAGACTACATCAAAAGATGCTTAGAATTTTCAGATAGGGTAAGCCTCAATATAGAAACCTGTTCGAAACTCAGGATGCAGGAACTCACTTCTACGAAAGATTACAAATATGATATTTTACGAAGACAGCGTTACATTAGAGATTTACAGGACAAATATTCTCTTCCGGCTGGTCACACCACTCAAACGATAGTAGGAGTCGCTAAAGAGAGCGATAAAGAGATATTTGAAAGCATGCTAAGAGAATACAGAGGTATGAAGATAAAAAGGATGTACTTTTCATCATTCACCCCATTAGAAGGGACAAATCTTGAAAAAAGGGAAAAGATATCAACTGACAGAGAACACCGCTTGTATCAAACAGATTGGCTGTACAGAGTTTATGATCTAGAACCTCACGAGATCAACCTGGCTTTTGAAGATGATGGATTACTCCCAAATGAAGATCCTAAATTGACTATTGCTAAACAAATTTTTGATGATCCGGTAGATCCAAACGAAGCCCCATATGACAGGTTAATACGTGTTCCCGGTATAGGACCAAAAAGTGCTGGACGGATTGTTAAAATGAGAAAACACGAAAAAATAACTAAACGAAGGAAATTATCGAAATTAGGGGTTGTTATGAAAAGAGCTAGACCCTTTTTAAAATTAAACGGATGGAAAGATACAACCCTAGACAGGTGGTTGAATTGAGTCTAAACAAAAGAAATATCGCTCTTTTAAAAGCGAATAAAGATTCAAATCGATCTGATCTAAAGCTAGCTAAAAAAATAGACGAAGAGAGACTACATAAAGCTAAAGAAGAAGACATAATCAGAATGAGGAAGCTGATTCGAGAAGTTGGAAGAGAGATTCACAAGATGAAAGGGTTTGTAAGATTGAAACACATAGGAAAAAAACTAAAATTTGGGTACATTAAACCTGAACATGAAATAGGTGAGATGGTAACCGAGTGGTTCGCTAATAGATTTCCAGGAATAATCATAGTTTTAGGAAATGAGAAAGAAAGTTGGATTTCTATAAAAGCAGAAGAAAAGTTTGAGACTGAAAAAAGTGGAAGTTTAGAGAACACTGTAAAACAATTATCAGACCATCTACATGTAAAAGGAAAAGTAGATTTTGGAAATCTATGGGAAAAGTATTATGAAAGTCAATATTCTGACGAAAGAAAAAATAAAAAATTGTTTAAGAAGAACATGCCTGAAAAATTCAGAAAAAGAGCTGAAAATAATGTGGAAAATAGATTTAAAAACAAAACGTTAGAAGAATTCAGGCGATCTGAATGTTCTGAGTAAATTATAAAAAAGATAATCCGAAAGGTACCTAATCATCTACATGATTCACTATTATTTTGAAATATATTTTTATATTTGTGTTTAAAAACAATTTAGATTCGAAAATTTTTAATCATGTAGGTATATTCCAATTGGATATGAAGACCTATGATCACTTAGATATCGAAAAAAAATGGCGCGAAAGATGGGATAAAAATAATATACATACAACTGAAAGAGATGAGAATAAAGAGCCGTTTTACCTTATCTTCGCTTATCCGGGTATATCTGGATTTCTTCATTTAGGGCACATGAGATGTTACACTTATACTGACATACTCGCAAGATACAAACAGATGAGTGGCTATAACGTTCTATTTCCTGCTGGTACTCATCCTACAGGTAATCAAGCTATAAGTTTGTCAAAAAAACTGAAAGAGGGTGATGAGAAAAAGATTCAGTACATGAAAAAGAACGGTGCTTCAGAAGAAGATATCGAAAAGATGAAAGACCCTGATAAATTAGTAGAATACTTCAATGATGTTTATAAAAAAGATTATTGGAAAAAATTCGGTTTTTCCATCGATTTTGATTATTTCACTCACACTATAAGGGATGATTACAAGAAGTTCATAACTTGGCAATTCAAAAAATTGAAAGAAAAAAATTTACTCACTCAGAAACCTTACTTTGGAACTGAGTGCATCGAATGTGGTCCTGTTGCAGTTGATCCTTCCGAGACCGATCTTTCTAAGGGAGGAAATGCTGAGAAACAGGAGTTCACATTGCTCAAATTCAAATACCGTGACAATTTTGTTACGGCTGCAACATTAAGGCCAGAAACCGTCTTTGGACAGACAAATCTATGGGTGGATCCCGATGTAGAGTATAAGATCGTCGAATTGGAAGGCGAAGAGTTGATAATGAGCGAAGAGGCCGTTGAAAAACTCACTTACCAGAAAGACTCTGTAGATGAGAAGGAAACTATCAAAGGAGAGGAATTGATAGGAGAGAAGGTAATCGCTCCCGGGATAAACAGGGAGATCATCATCCTACCAGCTAAATTTCTAGATCCTGACTTCGGAACTGGTATAGTAACGAGTGTTCCGAGCGATGCACCCTACGATTATATAGCTTTAAAAGATATCAAAGAAAATGAAGACCTGAAAAAAAAATATGGATTAGACTTAACTGATGTTGAACCGATAGAGATAATCGATTCTGAAGAATGGGGCACTAAGCCTGCGGAAGATATCATAGATGAGATGAATATAGAATCGCAGGAAGAAGAGGAAAAATTGGAGGAAGCTACTGAAAAGATATACAGTGCCGGTTTCCATACAGGCGAAATGTTAGAAAGTTGTGGAGATTATGGGGGGATGAGAGTACAAGAGGCTAAAGAAACTATAAAAAACGACCTTATCAACCAGGGAAAAGCCGAGATCTTCTATGATCTTTCAGAAGAGGTGATATGCCGCTGCGGCGGAAAGGTGGTGGTAGGTAAAATACCAGATCAATGGTTCATACGATATTCTGATAAACAACTTACTGAAAAGAGTGTGAAGCATGCAAAAGAGATGATGGTTAAGCCCCAGAGTTATGCTGATAATTTACCAACAACTATTGAATGGTTCAAAGATCGTTCCTGCGCTCGAAAGGGAAATTGGATGGGTACAGAGTTTCCTTTCGATGAGGGATGGTTGATAGAGGCGATAGCTGATTCAACGCTCTATCCTGCTTATTATATAGTGGCTAGACATTACAACAAAGGCGAGTTAAAACCTGAACAGATGAACGATGACTTCTTTGATTTTGTTTATCTCGGTCGAGGTAATGTTGAAGAAGTATCGGAAATAACTGGTCTAACTAAACAAAAGTTAAAACAGATACGATCCGATTTTGAATATTGGTATCCCCTTGACTTGAATTTAGGCGGTAAAGAACATATGACCGTTCATTTTCCAGTTTTCTTGATGAACCATATAGCTCTTCTAAATGAAGAGGACGATCCTCTAGGCATATTTGTTAATTGGTGGCTTGTAGGTAAAGGAGGAAAAATATCAAAATCAAAGGGAGGGGCAGAACCGATACCAGATGCAGCAGAAAAATATGGGGTTGACACTCTTCGACTTTTTTATGCCCATTCTGCAAGTCCCTTTGTAGATAAAGAGTGGAAAGAAGAAGAAGCCTTTAACTACCAAAAAAAATTGAATTCGATGTGGAACTTATTCAATAAGATCAAGAATATCGATGGTGAAGATAAGAGGATAGATGATTATCTCAGATCTAGGATCGAAAAACTCATCAAGGAGTTCCACGAAGTCATGAATGATTACGAGATAAGAAAAGGAGCTAATATTGCCTTTTATGATATCCCTTCAGAGATAAATTGGTATTTTAGAAGAGGAGGCGAAAATGGTAGACTACTCAAAAGTGTGGGGAAAAAGACTGTAAGGATGCTCGCACCTTTTACACCTCATCTAGCAGAGGAATTATCTGATATGTGGGGTATCGATTTTGTCACTTTAAAACGATTACCAACTCATAACAAAGAGAATATATCTGACTCAGCTGAGGCCGAAGAAAAATTTGTGAAAAAAATACAAAAAGATATCATGAATATTTTGGATATCGCAGACGTGGAAGGCGAAGACATATACATTTATATAGCAGAACGATGGAAAAATGAAGCCTTTGAGATAGTACGGCAGAATCCAGAGAAAGGCATGGGTGTGATGAGTGAGATCATAGAGAAAGTAGATGCACCTTCGGACGAAATTGCATCTTTTGTTAAAAAAACTATCGACGATGTGGGCAAAGTCAAAGATCAAAAAATTTTAAGACAAGATTTCAGCGAGAAAGAAGTTTTGTACATGTGCAGAGATTATTTGAAAGAAACTTTTGAAGCTGAAATAAATATTTTTGAAGCGGATGAAAAGGACGTTTATGATCCAAAAGGCACGGCATCACAGGCCAAACCAAAAAGACCTGCGATCTATATCGAGTAATGACAAAAATCTATAGCACGAGGATGTCACAAAGGTCAGTACCTTAGCGACATTCTCTTTTTATAATACTCAATACTCTATTGATATCCTCTTTTGAAATTCCTCGATGAGTCACAAATCTGAGTTGATATTCATCCAAGGCTAAAGTGAGGATATTATTTGCTTCTAATTTTTTCCTAAATTTCTCAGCTTTCTTGTCTATAGATTTCGTGTCTACCATGAGGATATTCGTTTTGACATCCGCTGGTTTGATATTGAAACCGATGTTTTCAAGACCATCAGCCAGTCTCCGTGCGTTTTTATGATCGGTATCCAATCTGTTTATCATATTTTTGAGAGCTATAATTCCAGGAGCCGCTATAACACCTGCCTGCCTCATGCCTCCACCCAATTTCTTTCTGTTTTTTCTCGCTTTTTCTATAAATTCATCAGACCCCACTAAGAGAGATCCTACTGGTGCGCTCAGACCTTTAGATAGACAAAATTGAACTGAATCGGCAGGTTCAACAAGATTTTTAATATCTTCATTCAAGGCGACAGCTGTATTGAATATACGTGCACCATCGATATGCAAAGATAAATCATGCTCTTTAGCTATTTTACCAATCTCTTTCGTATGATCTACATCTAACGGAACTCCTCCTGCAAGATTGTGAGTGTTTTCCATGCAGATCAAAGCCGTTAGTGGTTGGTGTATCTCTTCGGGTCTAACCGCTTCAGGGATTTTTTCCAAAGGCATGTATCCATCTTTATCGTCCAATAATTGCGCTGTCAAACCAGCGAGAGAAGCGTAACCTCCGATCTCATATTTGTAGATATGACAGTATTTACCCATAATGATCTCATCACCAACTGTGGTGTGAGTGAGAAGAGCAGTGAGATTGCCCTGTGTACCGGAAGTCATGAAAAGTCCAGCCTCTTTGCCTAATTTTTTAGCTGCGATCTTTTCTAATTTTTTTACAGTAGGATCTTCTCCCAAAACATCGTCACCGACTTCGGCATTCTTCATCGCTTCCCTCATCTCATCTGTGGGTTTAGTTACGGTATCGCTTCGAAGATCTACAATATCTGCGGACATGAATCGAAAAGCAAAAATAGTCTATTTATGATTTGTCTTTCTAATCTAGTATCAAAATAACTTGTTTCACAAATGGAGTTGCAAACATGAAAGCAAAAAAAGCCGCGAGAATGGGAGCAGTCCTAGGTATTATACTTCTAGTCTCTATTTTTTTACTTATCCCTGTTAGTGCTTCCTCCACCCGAAGTAGCATAAGAAGGCAAGGTGATGTGATGCCAGATCAGATGATTTTTCAAGAACTTCCAGAACCTGATGAAGCTAAAGAATACGATATAGAAGTATCATCTGATGTTCCCGTAAGCATATACATACTCGATAGTGAAAACTTTACTAAATATTGTATCGAAAACACTTCCTTTGAAAATTCACTTTATGATATAGAAAATATTACAGAATTTGACGATAGTTGGGAAATACCATCTGATGGAGAATATTATCTTGTAATAGTAAACTATGGTGAAGAAACAACAAATGTAGAACTATCTGTAAGTTATAAAATCGAGAGAACCACCTTTGAGGATATAATCGATGACTTAACGATCGAGGGTTTTCCTTTACTCTGCTTTTGTTGCTTCATGCCTCTAGGTGTCATCATTTTGCTGTTAGTCCTGTTTTTCGTTTTAATCAAGAAAGAGTAGTCCAGTATGAATTACACAACTAAAGCACCAAGGTGAATCTTCTTATATTATTAAATGGTTGGTGGGTCAGTAACCCGACATGAGGTGTTCAAACATGAAAGAAGAAGAGATATACTCCATACATGCTGAAGCATGTAAGATGTTCTCTCATAAAATTCGACTCCAAATCATCGATCATTTAAGAGAAGGAGAGAAGTCCGTTGGAGAACTAGCTGAAGCGATGGAGCTTCGACAACCGAACATATCACAACATCTTGCAAAATTGAGAGAAAAAAATTTTGTGAAAACTAGAAAAGAAGGAAACAGTGTTTACTATTCTATAGCTAATGAAAAAATATTTGAGGCCTTTGATCTGATGAGAGAAATAATAAAAGAGCAACTCACTGATCCTTTTGATATCTAATAGTGCAAGGTCTTTCCTCTTTAATCTAAAAGAGAACTGTCAACTGCTGCGAGAGAATGTATTTTTGTTGAATTAAAGATGGGGGCCATAACATCTTTTTCTTTTATAAGAAGCGGCAACTCAGTACAGCCTAATATTATCCCTTCAGAACCTTTTTCCTCCAATCTCTCGATGATTTTTATTAATTCTTTCCTTGAGGATTTTTTTACCTTTCCTCTACAGAGCTCTTCATATATTATCTCGTGTATTATCTCCCTATCATCTTTCTCTGGTACCAGTGTTTTTAGGCCATGTTCATGCAATTTTTTCTGATAAAAATCACCTTCCATCACATATTTTGTCCCCAGAAGACTTATCGTTTTTAGGCCCTCTCTTTTGATCTCATATGCAACAGCATCACCTATATGTATCAAAGGTAGTGTGACTTCACTTTCTACCTCTTCAGCACTTTTGTGCATCGTGTTAGCACATATTATCAAAAAATCTGCACCGGCGTTTTTGAGGCCTTTCCCAGCTTCCACCATCATGTCTTCTAGATCATCCCATCTACTTTTTTCCTGGAACTGAACAATTTTATTAAAATCAAAAGAATACATAACAATCTCACCCGAATGATTTCCGCCTCTTTTCTCTCTTATCTTTCCATTTATCAAACGGTAGTATTCAAGTGTGCTCTCCCAACTCATCCCTCCGATCATACCTATGGTTTTCATAAAAAACCCTTGTTAACTTTTTAGATATTCGAAGACTTTAAATCTTTCTGCATTTGCCTGACATATGGGGCATACTGGAGGTGGATTTTCTCTGGCTGCTAGATATCCACATACACTGCATCTCCATACCTTTAACTCTTCATCTTTCCATTCTGTATCCACTTCTCTTTCAACATCCTTCATCTCTTTAGCTTTCATAGCAGCTTCTGTTGCCTCAGATGATCTTCTCTCAGGGATCGGACCCATCTTTTCTGGTTCCTCCGTCAAATCCTCTGAAACGAAAAGACCACAATAACACATGCCATATTCTTTGACATCAGCATCTCGATACTCGCAGGGACATATGATATCAGAATCATAGGTTTTTATACCACTAGCTTCTCTACACGGGCATGAAGGATATCCATATCTTTTTAGATTTTTTTCAAGACCCTGAATAAGATCATCGTACAGTACATCATCGGGGCATAGGTAATATCCCTTTTCTTCGGCATCATTTTTTACATATTCTTTTATATCTTCTGTATCATCCATCTCATAGTGCCTCCTTTATCTCATCTTTCTTGAATCCTATAATCACTTTTTCTCCATCATTTATTACCATAGTAGGGCAGCTCATTTTAGGATTGTATTCTTTGAGTTCTTGTCTGATCTTTTTCTTTTTCTCTCCCTCAGTCTGATCTATATCTATGTAATTATATTGAACATCTAGAGATTTCAAAAATTCTTTTGTTTTTTTGCACCATCCGCATGTACTTATAGTGAAGACTTTTACATCTTTTTCGCTTTTTTCCCCTTCAACTTTTTTGACTTCTTCATCACACATAACATGGTGATAACTGCTAGATAATAAATAATTTTTGTAACAGGAAAGAAAAATGAAAGAGACCAAAATCTAGCTTATCATCGGATGGGATGATGAAGAGCTAGCTTAAGCTTGCTCCCGATGTACTCACTGACTTTTATCTGATGGAACATAAGTTGGGAGTTTTACGATATGTGCCGAAACACCAACAGCTATGATTAACAGTAGAATTCTAATAATGGGAATATCTACCACGTAAATAATAGAGAACAAAATAGAGGTCCACAAGGCAATCAATACCAAGAATTTGACCTTTAAAGATATACCCTTTCCTTCCATGTAGTTGGTTATGTAATCCCCGAAAAATCTGTTGTTTAACAGCCATTTGTGGCATCTTTTTGAACTCTTTGAGTAACATGCAGCAGACAAAAGCAAAAAGGGTGTTGTAGGTAACAGTCGCACCACTATACCTATCATACCCAGCAATAAGAAGAAAGTCCCAGCGATCAATAACATGCCCCTAACCAGAGGATTGGGTGATATTTTGAAGGTAGAATCACTATCGATAATCTCTTCACTGTACATGTTTGTATCCTAATTTATAATAGGAACTCGGTATAGTAATTTTTGGGTTTTTGGAGCCTATCATTAATTCAGTGATATAAGAGGATTAATAATGAGTTCAAATTCTTCAGAAAATTCAACCTAGAATGATATTTAGCGGATTTAACATAGATTACAGGTTCTTGATTAGAAAAATTACAAATAAAAGTATAACGTTGTTGTTAAACCCGGTGATTGAATATGGTTAAAGAAAAGAAATATGAAAAGATTGAGGGAAAAGATGATGAAAAAAGGGAAACATTAACAACAAATTCGGGAGAACCAGTTCCCGACAATCAAAATTCTAAAAGTGCTGGTCCTGAAGGACCTCTTTTGATGGAGGACTATCATTATCTAGAGAAGATGGCTCACTTCAATCGAGAAGAAATACCCGAACGGATAGTTCATGCGAAAGGTGGTGGGGCATTTGGTACTTTTACCGTAACTAACGATGAGATAAGTAAATACACTATGGCGGACCTATTTTCGGAAGAGGGAAAAGAAACAGATGTTTTCGTTAGGTTCTCCACTGTAGCTGGATCTCGCGGCTCACCAGATACAGTTCGAGATCCACGAGGTTTTGCCGTTAAATTTTACACTGAAGAAGGAAATTGGGATCTTGTTGGTAACAATACACCAGTATTCTTCGTAAGGGATCCATCAAAATTTTCTGATTTTATCCACACTCAGAAAGAGATGCCCGGAAGCGGACTTAACGATCCGACTCCTCAGTGGGACTTCTGGTCATTGAGTCCAGAATCACTGCATCAGATAACTATACTTTTTAGCGATAGAGGTAT
This sequence comes from uncultured Thermoplasmata archaeon, assembly GCA_964602715.1. GTDB lineage: Archaea > Thermoplasmatota > Thermoplasmata > Halarchaeoplasmatales > Halarchaeoplasmataceae > Natronoplasma. Next base: position 12,395 of record CAZRSB010000044.1, read on the forward strand.
CCCGAAAAGTTGGAGACATATGAACGGATATTCTAGTCATACTTTCTCGTTGTACAATGAAGAAGGAGAACGTTATTGGGTCAAATTTCATTTCAAAACTGATCAGGGAATTAAAAATCTAGACCCTGAAGAGGCTAAAAAACTTGCTGGAGAAAACCCACATTACCATAGAGAAGATCTTTGGGAGGCGATAGAAGAGGGGAATTATCCTACATGGACACTTAAGGCTCAGATAATGCCTGAAGAAGATGCTGAAGATTATCATATCAATCCTTTCGATCTTACTAGAGTCTGGCCGCATGATGATTATCCTTTGATAGAGATAGGCACCCTAGAACTGAATGAAAATCCTGATAATTTCTTCCAAGATGTTGAAGAGGCTGCGTTTTCCCCTGCTCATGTGGTACCTGGTATAGGACACAGTCCAGATAAGATGTTACAGGGACGGATCCCATCATATGATGATGCACACCGCTATCGATTAGGTGTCAACTTTGAAAATATACCCGTTAACCGGCCTAAAAACGCGGAAAAGAATAATTACCATCAGAATGGATTCATGCGGACAGATGGAAATCTTGGTTCAGGGCCTAACTATGAGCCGAATAGTTTTGGTGGACCTGTAGAAGACCCTTCAGTTAAAGAGCCGCCTCTTAAGATATCGGGTGACGCGGATCGGTATGAGGCTCAAGAACGCATAGACAACTTCAAGCAACCCGGCGATCTATTCCGAAAAGTTATGAATGAAGAACAGCGTCAACATCTTATGGACAATTTTGCTGAAGACATGGAACCGGTAGATGAAACTATTCAGAAACGTCAAATAGTGCATTTCTATAAAGCACATCCAAAATGGGGTGAAGGGATCGCAGAACGTCTTGGCATAGATATAGAGGAAGTTATCCCAGACGAACTGTTAGAACTTCCAGATGAGGAGATAGCAGAGGCTCCGGTTGTGGAAGAGCTACTTGATTAAAAATGAAGGTTTTAGGGGGCTTACATACCCTTTTTTCTCTTTATACTTTTGTTTAGGCAAAAAACCCTGCGGCTCTGCCGTGGGGATGAATGCCACTTTCACTTAGCCCTCTGGTGAATACTTAAATACCGGGAGGAGAATATTTTGGGTAGAGGTTCCAGACACGGGCCTGCAGAAAGTTTGAAAAGACCGCTTTTGCAGGTAGGGGCCGATCATGAATTGACATGGTGTTGTGGCGCGGTCCTTTGAGCTGGAAGCGATGACCTGACCTCTGTGTTTGGGTAAAATAAAAGTCAGCGAGCGGAATACAACTTCCGGGCTTGTGCAAGGAGTCAGTGACTCCGTAGGAAGCCTCACCCTTCTAGGGTGAAGGAGGACGTCACTTTAAATTCCTTTCGAAGTCAGGGTTAAAAATTAAAAGACTTGATCGAGAACTCTATAATTATTCTATAACTCCTTTAAATTTCGAATATGCAAGAAAGAAATCGTTTTTTCCACCATATCAACTTTCCATACATAAAGAAAAGTTTAAATACCTCTCACATCATTACATTACAACAAAGATATAACAACAATAAGTTGTATAGTTATTTGGTGGGAACATGAAAAGAGATGATAAGGTTCTAAAAGTAGCAGAAGCACGCTCCAGCGATGTAGGTAGAGGATTAGCTAGAATTGACCCTGAGGTCAAAGAAAAATTAGGGCTCAAAAGTGGAGATATTATATTGGTCCATGGCGATAGTACAACCGCGGCTAAAGTTTGGGCAACAGAAGAAGAGGATAGAAATACAGGTGTCATAAGGATAGACGGTCCTACAAGAAGAAATGCAGGAGTTAAAATAGATGAAAAAGTCGGGATCGAAAAGGTAGAAGCTGTACCAGCTGATAAAGTCACTTTAGCCCCTACTCAACCTGTAAGATTGATGGGTGGTGAAGAGTATTTGAGGAGGCAGGCTTTGAGAGATAGGCCTTTGACAAAAGGAGATTCTATACCTCTTAATATAATGGGAAATAAAATCGATTTGGTAGTCAAATCTTTTACACCATCGAAGAAAGCAGTTATAATAAAACCTGATAAAACAGATATCACCATTTCAGAAAAACCGATAAGCAAAGAAGAGATAGCTCAAGCGCCTAGAGTTTCTTATGAAGATATCGGAGGTCTAGAAGAAGAGGTCGAAAAGGTAAGAGAGATGGTGGAATTACCTCTCAGACATCCAGAACTATTCGATAAAATAGGTGTTGAAGCACCTAAAGGAGTGCTATTACAGGGACCACCAGGAACTGGAAAAACCCTGATGGCAAAGGCTGTAGCTAGTGAAACAGATGCGAACTTTTTCACTATCAGTGGCCCTGAGATAATGTCAAAATATTATGGAGAGAGTGAAGGCCGTCTAAGAGAAATATTTGAAGAAGCTGAAGAAAATCAGCCATCGATAATATTTATCGATGAGTTGGATTCGATAGCCCCTAAAAGAGATGAAGTTTCTGGTGAAACAGAAAGAAGGATTGTAGCTCAACTCCTATCGTTAATGGATGGTCTTCAGGGCAGAGGAAAGGTGATCGTGATCGGAGCAACCAATCGAGCACACGCTTTAGATCCTGCGTTGAGAAGACCAGGCAGATTCGATAGAGAAATAGAGATCGGAATGCCTGATCGTGAAGGAAGAAGCGATATACTAGAGATACATACAAGAGGGATGCCCTTAGCGGAAGACGTTGATCTGGAGGATTTAGCGGCTCATACTCATGGTTTTGTTGGAGCAGATCTTGAGGCTCTAGCAAAGGAATCAGCTATGACTGCATTAAGAGATGTTTTCCCTGATATAGAACTAGAAGCGGAACAGATACCACCGGAGGTACTAGAAGATTTGGAAGTTAGAAGAGGACATTTCAATAGGGCTTTAAGAGAGATGGACCCCTCCACGATGAGAGAAGTAGTTATCGAAACTCCTGACGTTACTTGGGAAGATGTTGGGGGACTTGAGGATGCTAAGCAGGAATTGAGAGAAGCGATCGAGTGGCCGATGAGATATGAAGATCTGTTCGAGCACATGGAGGCAGAGATTCCTAAAGGCATCCTGTTGAGTGGTCCTCCTGGTACAGGTAAAACGCTGATCGCAAAGGCAGTAGCAAATGAAAGTGAAGCCAATTTCATCTCTGTGAAAGGACCAGAATTCTTTTCTAAATGGGTAGGAGAAAGTGAAAAAGCCGTGAGAGAAACTTTTAGAAAGGCAAGGCAGGCTGCCCCAACTATAGTTTTCTTTGATGAAATCGATGCTCTTGCGCCTGAAAGAGGAACTAGTTCAGATTCTAATGTTTCTGAGCGGGTTATCTCTCAACTTCTGACTGAACTTGATGGCCTAGAAGCCCTTTATGATGTCGTCGTTATCGGGGCTACTAATCGTCCTGAGCTGATCGATCCAGCTCTATTAAGACCAGGCAGATTTGATAGACAAATAATGATAGATCTTCCTGACAAAGAGACCCGAAGACAGATTTTTGAAGTACACACAAAGGACAGACCTATCGATTCAGATATCGATTTTGAAGCGTTGGCAAAGAAAACAAAGGACTTTAGTGGAGCTGACATAGCATCAATTTGTAATGAAGCGGTGATGCTAGCTATAAGAGAGATGGTCAATCAAGGAAGCGCAGAGGATGAGGAAAAAATAGAAGAGGCTAAAGTGAGTAATAAACATTTCAAAGAGGCTTTTAGCAGGATAAAAAAGAAGATAGAAGAAAAAAAAGAAACGCGCGACCTAAGTGAAGGTCCTAGAGCTTATCATTAAAAAACGGTGATTTATTCTAACTTTCATCGTTAATTTTATTAGATTTCAATACAAATAGAGGTCTATGAACGAAGATCGATATCATGGGAAAATATCAGAAATTTCATTAGACTCGAATGAAAATTTGGTATTATCAGAAGAGTATTATAATGAACTAAAAAACGAGGTAGAGTATGACCTTAGAGGATATCCATCATCTACTGCGAAAGAATTAAAAAATTCACTAGCAGAATTTTATGACTTATCTTCCGAGCAGGTGGTTGTTGGAAATGGTTCAGATGCTATTTTGGACACTAT
>CAZRSB010000045.1:0-16292 GCA_964602715.1 uncultured Thermoplasmata archaeon
TTCTAAACCTAACAGTTTAATGAGAGAATCTGACAAGAATAGTTAAGCTATAGTGGAAGACGCAACTTTGAGGAATAACTTCCTCGTCATCCAAAGCTAGTCCTGCACACCAAACAAATCAAAGAAAAGTCGTGTCCTTGATTATAAGTAATAAAAAAAGTAAATAGATATTTTACTTATTTTCGCATGTAATATGTCGTATATATATAAAAAACATCGAAACGTGGGATATTTATACACGCTTTTCGTTAAGGAGATGAAAAAATTGCGACATTCAACAGATTTCATTTACAGGAATAAAAAGTGGTTATAGGAGTTAAAACGATGAAGGAAATAATAAAGATCAAGGATTTGACCAAAAGTTATGATGGTAAAACAGTGGTTGACTCTGTGAGTTTAGAAGTAAAAAAAGGGGAGATATTCGGATTTCTAGGTCTCAATGGAGCTGGCAAGACAACTACCATAAAATCCATGTTAAGAATGATAAATCCTGACAGAGGAGAAGTTAGAGTATTTGGCAAAACAATGAAAAAAGAACACGATAAAATACTTTCAAAGATAGGTTATCTTCCAGAGAATATACAATTGTATAATAATCTAACTGGCTTAGAGACATTGAAGTTTTATGCAGATATAAAAGGAGTGGAAATCGATGATGGAAAACAACTGTTAAATAGGGTGGGGTTGACTCAGGCTATCCATCAAAAGGTTGGTAAATACTCAAAGGGGATGAAACAGAGGTTAGCGATAGGACAGGCATTTCTTGGAGATCCTCCCTTGATAATTTTGGATGAGCCCATCGGAGGACTTGATCCCCGTGGGGCTTCAGCGGTAAAAGATATGGTTAGAGAGCATTCAGAAAATGGTGGGACCGTTTTCCTTTCTTCTCATATCTTACCCAATGTGGAATATGTTGCAGATAGAGTTGGTATTATAAAAGATGGAAAACTTTTAACCATTGGTCGAATCGAAGAATTAAGAGAAAAAATAGGATCTACAACTAAATTGACTCTTGAACTTTCTTCTGTAGATGAAGAATTGAAAAATCTACTTGATCAAGATAAAAAGGTGACTGATTATTCTATAATGGGTAATGAAATAGTTATAAAATGTCGTAAAGAACATAAAAGAAAAATAATGAATCAGATCGAAGATAAAGGGCTCAAAATATTGGACTTTGGTGTTGAGGAAAAAAATCTAGAAGAAATATTCCTTGATATGACGGAGGATTGAACCATATGGATGCAAATAAAATGAAGGCTGTATTTGCCCTAGCTAAAAGAGAATACTTGGACAGCTTCAGGAATAAAAAGATTATAGGCTTAACGATATTTTTCGTGGCGCTTATACTCCTAATCTCCTATTTGGGAGGGGTTGAGGAAGTTGGAGGTGATCCAGAAGTTAGGGGACTTCAGCATGTTGTAGAATTCGGTAGTACCATTTTAGATTTCATAATCCCTATAATCGCAATAATGGTAGGATATAAAACCGTTTCTAAAGAGATAGAATCTAGCTCAGTTAGCACTCTATTGACTTCACATCTAACAAGAAAAAATATTGTATTAGGTAAATTTTTAGGCTTATTCTCTATATTAGCAACATCAATACTTGTGGGACTTGGCACTGGAGCTATTTTGATTGGTATTTTAGCAAGTTTTGAGAATTTAGGTATGTTTGTTCAGTTCATTTTGATATCTTTATTATATGGAGGTGCTTTTCTAGCTATCTCGATGATGGCTTCTTGCTTCATCAATAGAAACTCAAAGGCACTTGCCGCTGGTGTTTTGATATGGTTTTTCTTCCATATGATCTGGGATATCATTTTGACTGGTTTTCTTTATGTATTTGGTCATGATTTGACTCCTCCCTATCCTTCAACCTATTGGTATGCTGACCTTTTAAACCCAACAGGGATTTATTGGATATCAAGTATTCGCCTTGGAGGTGGGATACCAGGAATTCCTGATGCAGGGGAAATACCTAGTATTCTAGATCTCCCTGTATTAACAATAGCTTTATTTGTTTGGATCTTGGTACCGTTGCTCATCGGAATCTTGTATTTTGACAAGAAAGATCTGTAAGAATTATATTCTAATGAGACTGATATGACATCCAAACTACCAAAAAATCTATTTGCCTTAACAAGATTTAAAAATCATGCCAAATTTCGATCCTGGTCAGATAGATATTAAAATTTTAAAAGAAATAGGTTTAGAAGGTACTCTATCAAGAAAAAAAGACAGGATAGGTCAAGATCTTCTCAAAAAGTTTTCTTTGGCCCCTCTCAATTGCATCGAAAAAGAATTCCCTCATTTTGTTTACTCCATATCATCTCTAGATTCAGTGAAAAGACCCAATGAACAGCATCCGATATTTTACGGATGTTTTGACTGGCATTCTGCAGTACACAGCCATTGGAGTCTTGTTCGCCAGATCAGATTATTTGAAGACCATCCTTTAGAAAGTGAAATAATTGAGACTCTTGAGAAGAATTTTTCAGTAGATAAAGCTAAAAAAGAACTAGCTTACTTTGAGGATAACGAAGATTTTGAAAAACCATATGGATGGGCTTGGTTTTTGGCCTTAATGGCTGAACTATACTTGTGGAACGATCAGCGGTCTAAGAAGTGGGAGAAAAACCTTTCACCTCTAGAAGACAAATTATTGGAACTCATCGAAAAAAAATTTTTAGAACAAAATCGCCCTTTAAGAGTAGGAACTCATGGAAACTCTGCTTTTGCCTTACAAAGAATCTTCGATTATTCTAGAATTAAAGGAAATAAACAGTTAGAAGGAAAAGTAAAAGAAAAGTCTTTAGATTTCTTTCTCGAAGACGAAGATGCTCCGATAGATTATGAACCTATAGGATGGGATTTTCTTTCTCCGACGCTTGTTGAGGCAGATCTTATGCGTCGAATTTTGGATAAAGATGGATTTTTAGAGTGGTTCGACAGATTTTTACCTGAACTCAATAGCTCGACTTCGGTCATGAATCCGGTAAAAGTCCGACTCGATGAGTTGATGAAATTCCATCTTGTCGGTTTAAATATTTCTAGAAGTTGGTGTTTAGTTGATATCGGTAACTACCTCCCAGAAAATCATGATTACAAAACCTTATTTATGAACAGTGCGGAACAGCATGCAAAAGAAGGATTAAAACAGGCATTCGTCAAAGATTACGGGGGCTCTCATTGGATTTTATCTTTTGTTCTTTATCTTTTTACAAGAAAGAAAATGGTTTGAAAGTCTGAATACAGAAACAACTAATCTATTCAATGCAGTAGAGAAATATCTGTAATTGAACAGATATCCCTTCCGATCTTCAGCCAATAATTTTTTTCGATAAATTGTTTTAAGTTTTGTGATGAATTGAGGAAAACCATCATTAATATTATATAGGTTAGATTAGATACATATTATTGAGTATAAAAGTTATCTAAAAATGGTGAAGGGGGATTATATGGTTGATCCTGAGGAATTGATGGAAAAAGCTCTTGAAAAAGCTAAAGAGAGTAAAAAGAAAGAAAGAGCTAAAAAAGAAAGTGAACCACCACAAGAAATCGATTATCTATATTGTGGGTGGGGTATTCGACCGGATCAGTACGTTTTTGCTAGAATTATAGCTTGGTCTTTGGACCGTAGAAAAGTATTTTGTAGATTAGCTAAAAAAGAAAAGATTAAATTAGGAAGTAAAAATTATAAATTCGTACCAGGTGAATTATATGGTGATACTTTTAAATTATATAAGACTCGATCAAAAAATGGCGAATTGTGTTTTAAGGGAAGATATCCCTATGAGACTGGCCTAAAAAAAGACGGCTTAAAAAAGGGAACCTTCTACCCACATAAAAAAGAGAATAAAAGTTCTTGAAGACTATTTTTTAGGAAAGAACGAAAAAAGGTTTTTAGAATATTATCCTGAGTTCCTTTGTCACTATTTGAATTATGAAAGTAAACCCGCTTTCTTTAGCTCGTCTTTTATGTGCTCCACACCTTCTTGAAGCTGTTCCTCGTTTTTACCGCCTGTACATACCATCCTTCCAGATCCAAATAATAGTAATACCACTGGAGAATCATTTAGCCTATAAACAAGTCCTGGGAATTGTTCTGGTTCGTATTCAACTCTTTCTAAACCAAGTGTTATCGCTACGGAGTTCAGATTCAATTCAGTATTGAGTTCATAGGATGCCACTATGTTTTGTATCTCAGCCTTCACTTCGTCTGCGGTTTCTATATCACTTTCATCTAATAATCTCTTTACTTTATCTACACTTTTTTGAGGTTCATCTAGTGTAACTCCGCCTGTGCATACCATCTTTCCACTTGAGAACAAAAGAATGGATGTATTCGGCTCGTCGAGCTTGTAGATAAGACCAGGAAATTTATCTGGATCGTATTCTGAACTTTCTAGTGCTTCGTGTACTTCCCATAAATCTAACTCCTCACCTATAGATGAGGACGCCACTACATTTTCTATAGTTAAGCCTTCCATATTTAATCACTTTTTTTATACCTATTAGGTCCCTCTATTTAAAGTAAAGGTTCATTTTCTTTAAATAAAGGTTTTATAACCTATAAAAGAGGAATGAAAGGAAATTTATTAATCTTTTGTTTGAATATCTACAGACCATCTTTTAGACTATTGACTACAACACATTCGACAATTTTATATATGTCTTTTCCGTACTCAAATCAGGATGTCTGAATTAGAAGAAAAAATAGCTGGAGAGATCACGATTTCAGAAGACCCAGGTGAAGTTATCAGAAAATGGAGGGAAATATTTGAAGTATCTCAAACAGAATTGGCTAAAAAGATGAATGTTGCGCCTTCTGTTATAAGTGATTACGAGAAAGGAAGGAGAAAGCCCGGGACCGTTCTTGTCAGAAAGATAGTGAAATGCCTACTAGACATTGACAAAGAGAAAGGCGGTGAAGTTATAGATCGCTTTTCACGTCCTGGACAGGAGGGTATATTGGCCAAAAGAGAATTTCCTGAGGCAGTTCCGTTAATGAAGATCATCGATGAAGTTGATGCCGATATCTTAAACAAAATGAGTATTGATAAACCGATATATGGTTACACAGTGATTGACAGTCTTAAAGCTATATTGTCTATGAAATCTTTTGATTATCTAAGCATTTATGGTTATAGTACAGAGAGGATATTATTTTTTACAGGGGTCGAACACGGCCGTTCACCTTTGGTAGCTATCCGGTCTACTCCTTTGACTCCAGCAGCAGTAGGATATATCAAACCTAAAAAAGTTGATGATCTATCTCGGAAACTAGCAGAAGTTGAGGGCATCCCTTTGATAAGGACTGATTACGAATCTAAAAAGATTATAGGTTTATTAGAAAAATGGTTGTGATATAAAATGAAAGCAAAGAAGAAAGTTGGAATAAAGGGTTATGCAGGTTATGTTCCGAAATATAGAATCGAACCTAAAGAGATTGGAAAGGTATGGGGAAAAGATGGTGAAACTATGGCTAAAGGCCTTAGAGTAGAGAGTAAGTCAGTACCCTCTCCCGATGAAGACGTCGTGACGATTTCAACACAGGCCGCCAAATGGGCCATGAAAAGAGCCGATATTAGAGCTGAGGAAATAGAAGCTATCTACGTAGGGTCCGAATCACATCCCTATGCCGTTAAACCAACCGCTACCATTGTAGGAGCATCTCTTGCAGCTACACCTCATATGACGGCAGCAGATTATGAATTTGCTTGCAAAGCCGGTACCGCTGCATTTCAAACATGCATGGGACTAGTTAGCTCTGGGATGATAGATAACGGGATGGCGATCGGAGCGGATACCTCCCAGGGAGCACCAGGGGATGCGTTAGAATATACAGCTGCAGCCGGAGGAGCAGCTTTCATTATAGGTTCAAAGGATCTTATAGCTGTAATGAAGGAAACAGTATCTTATACAACAGACACACCAGATTTTTGGAGACGTGAGAGCGAAGACTATCCTCAACACGGAGGCCGCTTCACAGGAAAACCAGCTTATTTCAAACACGTTATAAGCTGTACCAATGAGTTATTGGAAAAAACTGGAAAAGAACCTCAAGATTATGATTACGCCGTTTTTCACCAACCTAATGGTAAATTTCCCATGAAAGCTGGGAAAAAGATGGGTTTTTCCAAGGAACAATTGGAACCCGGACTCCTGGTTTCCAGAATCGGGAACACATATTCTGGGGCGGTACCCCTTGGATTGAGTGCCACCCTTGATCAAGCCAAACCAGGTGACAATATATTGGTTACCTCTTATGGTTCTGGAGCTGGGTCTGATAGTTTTGATATAAAGGTAACAGAAAAAATAGAAGATATGAAGAAAGTTGGGGTGCCAACAATTCAAAAAATCATATCAAATGAAGAATTTATCTCTTATTCGATGTATGCAAAATTTAGAGAAAAAATAAAAGGAGGTAGATAATTTGAGAGACGTAGTAATAATTGGAATTGGTGAAACTCAAATAGGAGAGTTATGGGATAAATCCTTGAGAGAGCTTGGGATAGAAGCAGGTCTTAAAGCCCTTAAGGATGCAGGAATTGCGGGTGAAGAAGTAGAGAAGATGTACATTGGAAATATGTCAGCTGGTAAACTGATCAATCAGGAACATATAGCGCCTTTGATCGCTGATTATGCGGGTTTAAGTGATATTCCATCTACGAGGATAGAATCAGGAGGGGCTTCAGGAGGGATGGCTTTATCAGAAGCCTATAAGGCAGTAGCATCTGGAATGAACGATATAGTGGTAGTTGGAGGAGCTGAGAAGATGACAGATGTGGGTGAAGAAGAAGCGAAAAAAATACTTTCGTCCACAGCGGATCAAGAATGGGAGACAGTTTTTGGAGCTACATTTGACTCTCTTTACGCTATGATGGCTAGATATCATATGGAGAGATATGGGACTTCAAGGGAACAGTTGGCTGAAGTGGCAGTAAAAAATCATTCCAATGCAGCTAAAAATCCAAACGCCCAATTTCCAATAGAGACAAATAAAGATTTTGTGATGAATGCCCCTTTAGTATCTGATCCTTTGAGAATGTTTGATTGTGCCCCTCTATCAGATGGAGGTGCGGCTTTAGTGCTGTGTCCCGCAGAAAGAGCTGATGAATTAGGAGGCGAACCAGTCGAGATAGTAAGCACTGGAGAGGGAGGAGATACGATGGCAGTTCATGAGAGAGACGAGATAGGGACAATGAAGTCGACAAAAATGGCTGCTAAAAAAGCATATGAGAGGGCAAAAATAAAGCCAGAAGATATTGATTTCGCTGAAGTACACGATAACTACACGATAACAGAGATAATATCTATTGAAGATTTAGGTTTTTTTGATAAAGGCGAAGGCGGAAGAGCTACAGAAGAAGGGAAAACCTCTTTAAATTCAGAAATTTCTATAAACCCATCAGGAGGCTTAAAAGCAAAAGGTAGACCTGTTGGGGCAGTAGGAATAAATCAAGCAGTAGAAGCTGTTCAACAACTAAGGGGCGATGCTGGAGAGCGTCAAGTCAAGGACCTAGAATATGGGCTTATACACAACATCGGAGGAACTGGTGCTAGCGCCGTAGTTCATATTTTGAGGAGGTGGTCTTAAATGCCAATTCCACGTTTTTGGAGAGAGATAAGTCAAAGATATAAAGGAATAGGGGACAGATGTAATAATTGTGGAAGAATATATTTTCCACCAAGAGAGATATGTCCAGAATGCAGAAGAGAAAGCTATCAAAGGATGGAGGAACACGAACTGAAAGGAACTGGAGAAGTGGTCACATATACTGAGGTTCATGACCCACACCCACAATTTAAAGATCTTTCACCATATATCATGGCTATAATCGAGATGGATGAAGGTGTTAGATTAACTGGACACATAGTGGATACCGACATAGAGGAAGTAGAAACTGGTATGAAAGTAGAGGCTACCTTGAGAGAGCTCGGCGAGGAAAGTCCTGAAGGTATGATTTATTACGGTTACAAGTTTTGGCCGATAGACGATAAATGATCATTCCATAGAATGGTATAGACCGGATACCTTGAACTTTTACATGGACAACCATAAGGAAGGCCATCAAAGTTTTATAGTAGTAGTTAGTAATAGGACAAGAGCAATTTAAGGTGTTAATAAAATGGCAGAGTTTGAAGTCGTCATCTCGGATCCTAAAGACGGGATGAGTTATCAGAGAAAAGTTGATGGTCAACACGCAAACAGACTTATTGGTAAAAAGATCGGTGAGGAAGTAGATGGTATATTCGTTGGACTTCCTGGTTATAAACTTAAAGTAACAGGAGGTAGCGACATCGATGGTTTCCCGATGAAGAAAAGTATACCTGGAACAGCGAGAAAAAAGGTGATTGGCTCAGATGGCATTGGCTTTCGTTCTCAATCTGGCGGTGTAAAAAGAAAGAAATCAATGAGAGGTAACACAGTCTCAGACAATATCAATCAATTGAATATGAAAGTCGTGGAATCTGGTCCAAAAGAAATCTCCGAATTGATGGAAGAGGAAGAAGAAGGAGAATAATAAATGAGTATTCCTAAACAACCTAAAGTCAACATAGGAATGGTAGGCCATGTTGATCACGGCAAAACTACGCTAACCGAGGCTTTGAGTGGCGAGTGGACCGACCGTCATTCGGAAGAGACAAAGAGAGGTATAAGCATCAGATTGGGATATGCTGACACAGCGTTTTATAAATGTCCTAATTGTGAAGGTGGCGAGGCTTATTCCACAGAGGAGACATGTCCTGAGTGCGATGGAGAAACTGTATTTCAAAGGGCAATATCATTTGTAGACTCTCCAGGCCATGAAACTCTGATGGCTACTATGCTAACTGGTGCATCTATAATGGACGGAGCTATTCTTATAATAGCGGCTAATGAAAAATGTCCTCAACCCCAAACTCAAGAGCATCTGATGGGGCTAGATATATCTGGCGTAGAAGACATAATAATAGTTCAGAATAAAATTGATCTTGTAGATGCTGAAAGAGCGAAAGAGAACTATCAGGAGATTAAAGAATTTGTGGAAGGAACTGTGGCAGAAAAAGCACCGATAATTCCCGTTTCTGCACATCACGATGTAAATATAGATATTTTGATAGAAGCTATCGAGAAGGAGATTGAAACACCAGAAAGAGATCCGAATTTATCACCCAGACTTCCTATCGCTAGATCCTTCGATATAAACAAACCTGGAACCGAGATATCAAAAATAAAGGGGGGAGTCATTGGAGGATCATTGATTCAGGGAACTTTTAAAGTAGGCGACGAGATAGAGATACGACCTGGAATTGAGATCGAAGAAGGGGGAAAGAAAAAATGGAAAAAGCTAACCACCAAGATAGATTCTCTGAATTCGGGTAATTTGGATATAGATGAGGCTAGCCCAGGTGGCTTAATAGGAGTCGGAACAATGTTAGATCCGAGTATAGCTAAATCAGACTCACTTTCGGGTAGATTAGCTGGATATCCTGGAGAACTACCTCCTATCAAAGATGAATTTGTGATGGAGACAGATCTATTTGACATGGTTGTAGGGATGGAAAAGAAAAAAGAAGTTGAAAATATAAAAACTAGAGAGCCCTTAATGCTCACAGTAGGATCATCAACCACTGTTGGAGTGGTAACCTCTGCGAGGGAAGATGAAGCAGCTGTAAGATTAAAACGCTCGGTTTGTGCTGATGAAGGTCAAAGAATAGCGATAAGCAGGAGGATAAAAGGCAAGTGGCACCTGATAGGCCATGGGGTAATAATCAAAGATTAAATTTTTAAATGGCATATTTATTTTAAGAAAGGCAAGGTGAAATTATATAAAGGACCCTAGACCTCCTTGCCGGAAAACGGAGAATGGTAAGATGGAAAAAGAGTACGAAAGATTCGAAGAGATGTCTTTGAACAACAAAACGTTATCGGCATTAGAAAATATAAATTTTGAAAAACCTACAGAGGTTCAGAAAACATCGATCGATCCCGCGATAGATGGAAAAGATGTAATCGTTCAAGCCCGAACAGGTTCGGGTAAAACACATTCGTTTCTAATACCTATATTTGAGAAGATTGAAGGAGGAAAGGGAGTTGAAGCGATAGTTCTGACGCCTACAAGGGAATTAGCTCAGCAGGTAAAAAATGAGGCTAAAAAGATTGGAAAAATTCATAAAATAAATACGTTGGCGATTTATGGTGGTACAAGTATCAATCGCCAGATCAAAAAACTACCTAAAACTTCATTAGTTGCTGGCACACCAGGTAGAGTTATGGATCTGATGAGAAGAGGCGAACTGAAGCTTGGAGATATCGATTTTTTTGTTTTAGACGAAGCAGATAGAATGCTTGACATGGGATTTTTGGAAGATATCGAATGGATAATCGATAGGACCCCATCTCAAAAACAGATCATGTTATATTCCGCGACCATGCCCAAGGAAATAATCGAGCTAGCCAATGAGTATATGAATGAGCCAGTAGAGATAAAATTAAGTGAAGATGAAATATCTGCGAAAGGAGTGGCGCAATATTACGTTTCAGTAGGTAGAAAAAATAAGTTATCGGTATTATCTGCTCTATTAGAAAATGAACCAGGAAGATATCTGATATTCTGCAACACAAGAAAATATACTCAGATCTTATCTGATAGACTGCGAAAGCATGGTTATAAAGCCCATTCTATGCATGGTGATATGAGCCAATCCGCAAGGACAAAAACGATGAACAAATTTAAAAGAGGCAAGATTGATATACTCGTTTCAACCGATGTAGCCTCAAGGGGAATAGACGTTGATGATATTACTCATGTTGTTAATTATGATATTCCAAAATACGAAAAAGACTATGTACACAGGATTGGAAGGACAGGAAGGTTGGGCAAAGAGGGAAAAGCAATCACACTTGTTACAAGAGATGAGATGGAATTTTTGGAGAGGATCGAAGAATATATAGAAGATAGACTTCAACATCTAGAACTTGAGACAGATGGTAAAATAGACCATAGGATAGATTATGACCATCATTCTAATGCTTATGGCATGGTGACTTTTGAATTTTCAGTCGATAAAGAGTCTGCTAGTAGATGGGAGATTGAAAACAAAGTGAAAAAGCACGGTATCAATCCTCATGAGTTGGAAGTGAAAAATTTGAATGACAATTCAGGAGAAATATCAGTTGTTCGATCTAAAGCAGAAAGGATACCTAAGATAGATTTTTTTGAGAGAGTTGAATTGGTTAGAAGGGATCCCCGGGGCAAATAGATATATAAAGTTTTCCACCAATTATATATGATCTATATTTTTAATAGATATCAGTGCAAAAAAGAATTTAAAACAGCCCCTTCTTTATATTACAATAGATAAATATATCTCTTTTGATTATGGTTACTCCTACATGGTGAGTCCAGAAACACAGATTGGATCGTAATAGATTCGATCATGGTTGTCGGAGGATATGTTCTTTTTACAATTATGATATATTAAGTTTATGTAGGTTTGTCAAGAATTGTCGTTTTGGTTATATAAACCCCATGAGTTAATTATATATAATACCTCAACAATGACTCGGTTGAGGATTTAAAAATGCGCAAAAAGCTCTTCTTAGGCTTTATAGGCCTGAGCGTGGCGATAATATTGGTCCTCGGTACTGTTGCTGGTTTTGTACCAGCAGATGCTTTTCATACAGAAAACGAAGATAGTGAAACTACGTACAAATTGATCGAGAAACCCGAAGATATCTCTCAGGTTGAGTCCAATTTTGAAGTGATCGAAGAATATGACTCTACTCTTTTAGTTGAACCCGATACATCGGGAGAATACTTGATGAGTACGAGTGATATGACGGTCTTAAATGATGAATTAAACAAGATACATCTTCAAAGAGAAACGATAGATGTTACTGAGACATCTGACATTTTAAGCGAGGAAACCACTCATGATGGTATCTCCTTGATTCAGGCGATCGGTCCGATCAAACCTGAATGGAGAGAAGAACTCGCTTCTACTGGAGAGATTCTTGAATACATCCCAGAGAATGCATATTTGATGGATGTTTCTGAGGATGAACTAGAAGAGATAGAAAACAAAGATTTTGTCGAGTGGGTCGGAGAATTTGAAGATGAATACAAGATAAGCCCTGAGCTTGACGAAGCTGATGGAACAGAACAATTAAGAATTACAGTACATGAGGATATAGATGAAGTAATTCCTGAGTTAGACGCTTTTGGAGAGATCCATGATTATGGCGCCGAAAGGATAACGATGGAAGCCGATGTAAATCATGCTGATCTAATAGCGGAAGTCGAAGGTGTTCAATGGATAGAAATTCAAGAAGATGTAGAGTTATTAAATCATGATGCACAATGGTCAGTTCAGTCTGGTGAAGTTGAAGAAAGACCTATTTGGGATGAAGGCCTAACCGGCGAAGGTCAGGTCGTTGGTTTTGCAGATACTGGATTGGATTACAGTCATAATCAATTCAGAGATCCAGATAATCATGATTCCTTTGGTGAACATCATAGGAAGATATTGACCTATGTTGAATATGCTGATGATTTTGATGGTCACGGTCACGGAACTCACGTCGCTGGAAGTATAGCTGGAAATGACGAAATTGATAGTAACCCTCAACCTCATGATGGTTTAGCAAGAGATGCTGACTTATCAGTTTATGATATTGGAACATCTAGCGGTTCACTAGATATCCCATCTGATCTTTCACAAGTTTTCCAACCAACATATGATGACGAAGGTCGTATACATTCGAACAGTTGGGGAGCTCCCGACAGTTCTTACGATGACAATGCTCAACAAGCTGACGAATATATGTGGGAAAACGAAGATATGCTAATTCTTTTTGCTGCAGCAAATGACGGACCTGATTCCAACACTGTAGGAAGTCCTGGAACAGCTAAGAACATACTCACGATCGGAGCTTCAGGAGTTGGTGAACGAGAAGTCTCACAAAACGATATGGCCGACTTCAGCTCGCGAGGTCCAACAGATGATGGTAGACTAAAACCAGAAGTAGTAGCTCCAGGAGCAGGAGGCTCTGGCTGGGGCGGAGATGACGATATTATTTCAGCAGAAGCTAGCAGTGATCCTTCTAGTCCAACTAACAGCTACACTGAAATGCAAGGTACTAGTATGGCTTGTCCCGTAGCTGCCGGAGCAACAGCTCTTGTGAGAGAATACTTCGAAGATGGACACTATCAAGGTGAAGAAGATATAGATAATCCTTCGGCTGCATTGTTAAGATCTGTAATAATCAACAGCGCTGAAGAGATAACAGGAGATGGAGCTTATGAGAATTCAAACGAGTTCCCGAATAACGATCAAGGTTTCGGTAGGATAACTCTAGAAAATGCGTTAGAATTTGAAGGCGATGAAAGAAATCTAGAGGTTGAAGATGAATCAGTTGGATTAAACACAGGCGAATCAGAAACATATACTGTTGATGTACAAGATTCTTCTGAACCACTTGAAGTGACAATGGCTTATACTGATTATCCTGGTGGTTCAACTTCAGGCTCTGCTTTAGTTAACGATTTGAACCTAGAAGTTACTTCCCCTGATGGTTCAGTTTACAAAGGAAATGTGTATGAAGGAACGAACCCAGGACAGTCCACCACTGGTGGTGAATTCGACGATGTCAATCCAGTAGAAAATGTACTCAGATTGGATCCAGAAGTTGGCGAATGGGAAATAGAGATCACAGCAGAAAATGCTCCTGAAGGTCCTCAACCGTATGCGCTTTCAATGACAGGTAACTTTGGTGAAGGCCCAGGACAAGGTCCAGATGCAGACTTTGACTATGAACCTGAGTCCCCAGTATATGAAGGAGACGAAATAAACTTCGTCGATCAGTCCACCGAAGGTGACGCAAGTATAGTAGATTGGTCATGGGACTTTGGTGATGGAACAACAAGTACGGAACAAAATCCAGAACATGTATATGACGAAGTCGGAACCTACACAGTAGAACTTGAAGTAGAAGATGGAAATGGTCTTTCTGACGATCATGAAGAAGAAATAGAAGTAATTGATGATGGCCCAATAGCGGACTTCACTTATTCACCTGAAGATCCAATCCCAGGCGAAGAAGTAGACTTCACCGATCAATCAGAACCAGGAGACGCAGAAATAGTTAGCTGGTCGTGGGACCTTGGAGATGGAACAACAAGTACGGAACAAAATCCAACAAATGAATATGAAGAAGGAACCTACGAAGTAGAACTCGTAGTAGAGGATGCCGACGGTGAAATGGATGATGAGACAAAGACAGTAGTAGTCGAAGAAGGAGAATACTGCGAAGTTGAAGGTGGAAGTACAGAATACGATGAATACATAACAAATGTACAGTTCAACGGAATAGATAGAGATTCAGGTGACGATGATGGTTATGCAGATCACACTGATAGTGTTTCTGATCCTGTAGAACCAGGCGAGAGCTATGAATTGTCTGTCACAATGAGTACTGGAGGATACGAGAATTACGCATCAGTTGTCATAGACTGGGCACAAGATTACGAATTAGAGAACGAAGAAGTAATCCAAATAGGTGGAGGAGAAGAAGATCCATTGACAGTAACTACTGAAATAACTGTTCCTGAAGATGCCGAATCAGGGCAAACAAGAATGAGAGTGATGCAATCCTATCAAGAATATCATATGGATCCATGTGAAAATCAGGAATATGGTGAGACTGAAGATTACACTGTTGAGATAGGTGATGTTGGTCCACAAGGTCCTGAGGCTGCCTTTGACTTTACACCGGAAGTGCCTGAAGAAGGAGAAGAAGTAGACTTCACCGATCAATCTACTGAAGGAGATGCAAGTATAGTTGATTGGTCATGGAACTTTGATGATGGAACAACAAGTACGGAACAAAATCCTGAACATGTATATGACGAAGATGGAACTTACACAGTAGAATTAACAGTAGAAGATGGAAATGGACTTTCAGATACAACTAGTGAAAACATAGTGGTAGAAGATGAAGATTTAGAACCTCCTGTGGCTGCATTCGATTATACACCACAAGAACCGGAAGAAGAGGAAACAGTAGAATTCTTTGATCAATCAGAAGAAGGTGACGGAGAAATAGTTAGTTGGTCATGGAACTTTGGTGATGGAACGACAAGCACAGAACAAAATCCAGAACATGTATATGACGAAGCTGGAACTTATACAGTGGAACTAACAGTTGAAGATGAAAATGATCTATCAGACACAACAACAGCTGAAATTGAAGTAGAAGAAGATGATGAATACGAAACATACACCGCAACAAACAGCCAACATGAAGACGCAGGTAGAGCATACAGTGAAGGATGGTGGTACCCAGAGTATTATGCAGTAGGTTCAGGAGACTATCTAGGAGATGCCGACGAAGAAACAACGCTTAAAGAAATAGAGGCCGGTGAGTACTATGAACTGGTTGAAGATGACGATGATGATGATGAAGGAGAGTACTGTGAAGTAGAAGGTGGAAATACTCAATTTGGCGAATACATCACCAATGTTCAATTCAATGGAATAGATGTAGATTCTGGAGATACAGGAGGATATGCGGATTATACAGACCATGTTTCAGATCCTATAATCCCTGGAGAACAATATTTGCTGTCGGTCACATTGAGCACAGGCGGCTACGAGAATTATGTGTCTGTAGTCATCGACTGGGGTCAGGATTACGATCTAACTAATGAAGATATCTATGGATTAGGCAGTGGAAGCGACGATCCCTTGACTCTTGCAGCATATCTAGAAGTTCCAGAGGATGCGGAACCAGGCCAAACAAGGATGAGGATCATGCAGGAATATGGTGATTATCATACAGATCCGTGTGAGAACCAGGATTATGGAGAGACACATGATTTCACAGTAGATGTTGGTGTTGCAACTACAAGTCCATTCGTAGATGAATTAGAAGAACAGGAAAGCTATGTGATTCAGCCTGTCGATACAGTTTCTATAGCTGGAAAAACAAGCTTAGTAGACCTAAAACACTGAAATCGTATCATGCAAAAATAGAGATATAGAGCGAGTATGATACAAACTAAAAATCCCTTTCTTTTTTTAATTTTCAAATAGTTTGAGGATAGAAGATTTTCTAATTTCACCTGAGACAAGGTAGGAGGCCCCGTCCTTCAGGGCGAGGAGGAATGCATCCAGAACATTTAAATCCTGTAAAAACAATGATATATCTGCAATCCGAGAAGGCATAAGAAACGAATGCGGTTGCCCGCTACTGACCATGCACGGGTTCTTTCTCGGCTTGGGTCGTGGTCAACAGACCCT
>CAZRSB010000046.1:0-15509 GCA_964602715.1 uncultured Thermoplasmata archaeon
GGTGATAGCGACCATCAGGATGGTCGCGATAACTGGCGATACAGCTTTTACATTCCTGTTAATTTTTTTCATAAATTCAGTCCTCCTGCGGTCTTAACCGCAAATATAAGATATGTTGTTCTGGTATATAAGACTATCTTAAAGATGAAATACCTTGACTCTCTCTTTTCCGCACTCATCGGTCAAATTCTGATCATGTTATTTTATAGTGGAAAAAACCTGACTTAAATACTAACTTGGTTGATCAACAAGAAAATAAGAAAATAGTATGAAAAGGTTTTTTACTTCAGGGTGTGTCGTTCTCTAGCTTTCCTGATCTCTTAGAATTCGCCTTGGAGACGACCATCGTAGTCGTCGGCCCTGTAGTCTATGCGCACTAGTTCGCCACCGTTAAAGGTTTCACCTAAATCATCGGTATCGAAGATGAATTCTGCTCCATTCTGTACTTCACCATCACCTGTAAGTCCTGTCCATTCGTCTGTCTCAGTAAAATCAAGGTCACCGCTATCATGTAGGTCGTATTCCGTTCGATCTCCGTTATCATCGTCCCACAGCAACCTTACATCTAGATCTTCCAGCGGTACTTCCGGTACATCACCCAACGTTAGAGTGATATTATAGTCGCCATTATCTTCTTCAGCATCGACACTTATCGAGCCGACCATATCGTCTTCAACGTCATCACCGAAGTCACCGACCATCATCCAGAGCGTTCCTGCTAGCACCACTGTGATCGCAACCATCAGGATGGTCGCAATTACAGGGGACACACCTTCTTCGTTCCTACTTAGTCTTTTCATATTTTAAGTCCTCCTGCAGGTATCAACCTGCCTTCTAACAATGATAGCTCATGCTATATAAAGATTGCCTATACCTATCAGCTTAACTGCATCAAGACGAAGAAAAGTCAATCCGAATTCCCGATCTCTATGAAGTCATCACAAACCATGGCCAGTATGTTGTCGATCTCTTCCGAATCCTGCTCCGATACAGAAAGGATGAAAGTAAAACAGTCGTGTGAGCGTAAATTTGAGATGAGTATGTGTAAAAATTCCGATAATATGCGATTGTTGTTGTGTATCGCCAGTGAATCTATCGAATCTATAACTATCGTGCTTTTATCAGCATCGTACTTTTTGAGAAGATAATCTATCTTCAAACTTATGTTCTCCAACATGGTTGGACTCTCTACATAAGTAACGCTCTCTTCTTTTTTTGCCGATCCCATGGTCATGTAAGAGACTGCATCTACAAATTGTATCATGGTTCTATCGATCTCAAACGCCTCTAAAACCTGTATTATAGTAGAAGACGAGATCGTAGACGTGGTATAGATGACCTGCATCTCCTCCTCACCATAAAAATCATCGGTCAAAGTGGTGATGACGTCAAAATAGGCGTCAACCTTGACCTTCAATGCTACAGCAGACCCCGGTTCTAAACTCTCTAATTTTTCCGATAATTGTCCAACATCAACCATCAGAGGCACCTCCTGTAGTCAATCCTCCACCCTTCAACAGTGGAACCAACAACACACCCACTGAAGTAAGATCAAGAACGTATTTGGCTCTAGAATGGTCTGTGCCTCTCATCTTGACTACTTGAAGAGTTCTCAAAAGATCGCCATGCCTCTCTAAATTACCCATCATTATGATACCATCAGCTATAGCTTCTTCTACTCCATATCTTGAATACCTGGATTCTTCAGGTGAAATCTCCGACACAAGAAGGGACGTGCAGCCATGCGCAGATAAGGTCTTCATCAGATTCAGCATGAAATCTCTGATCTTTTCTTCTGTCTTCAACTGAAAACAAACAGATGTTACCGAATCTATTACGACCCTCTCGATATCTTTCTCCTTGACCATCTCCTCGATCTTGTCTATCAACCCATATATTTCTTTGAAAGAAAATTCACTCTTCTCTAAAAGCTCCAATTCCTCATAAATATCAGGCATATCAACGAAAATGAGATTACCCTCCTTTATCAAAGATTCGTCGAAAAAATCGTAGGGTACCACATTATGCAGCATCTTCTCGGAAGATTCGGTGACCGAGATGAAAAGACAATTTTCACCCTGTAAAGCTCCGTGAACCAGAAATTCTAAGCTCATAGTCGTTTTACCGGTACCACAACTTCCAGTGACCAAAACTGAATTGCCTCTTGGTATCCCTCCATTTAGTATTGTGTCTAGGCCCTCGATGCCAGTCACGCATTTTTCTCTTTCCCTGTTGGGAGTTACCGATAATCCTTTTTCCTTCATTTCTGTATCATGATATTTTTCTTTTTAATTAAATATTTCTATTATCTTGTCGTCCTCAATGCCCTAATTTTTCGATAATGTAGGAAAAATATTTCATAGTAGTGAAGGATATCAAAAAGTAAGATATTCATCTAAGAGCAAGATATTATGAAGATCGCTCAGCTAACTCCTTGGTTTTACCCGCATTTGGGCGGTGTTGAATCACACGTGCTCGAGCTTTCCAAATATCTGATAGAATTCGGGCATGAAGTTATTGTTGTTACCACAAAACTCGATGGTACGGACGAAGAAGATATAGTTGAAGGTGTACCCGTGAAGAGAGTAGACCCCCTCACGATCAAATTCTCCACGCCTATAGTTCCTAAAGTCAATGAAGTCTTGATGGAAGAAGAATATGACCTCCTGCACAGCCACTCACCACCTCCGCTCATGTCCTTCTTCGGAGTTAGGAACGCAAACAAAAAAGACACACCATTCGTACTGACCTATCACTGCGATCTGGAGATACCTAATACATTTGGACCGCTCATAGTCAGGCTATACGAAAAGACAATAGGTACTTACACAGTCAGCAAGTCAGACAAGGTTATAACCACTACAACCTCTTATGGAGCAACATCAAAGGCTGTTTGGTTCAGAGATGCCGATATAATACCGAACGCGGTAGATACAAAAAGATTCCATCCTTCTAATGAAGGTGAAGAGATAAGAAAAAAATTGGGCTTGGAAGATGAGAAGCTGATCACCTATGTGGGTAGAATCGTCTACCACAAAGGATTGGAATACTTCGTCCAAGCAGCAAAATATTTTGATAAACAAAATGCAAAATTTTTGCTGGTAGGTGTAGGGGATTTTCGATCAGAATTAGAAGAGATAATAGAAAGGGAAGGTCTCGAAGACAAAGTCATTTTCGCCGGTAGAGTTCCAAACGAGGAACTACCAAATTATTACGCAGCCACTGATGTATTCGTTTTACCTTCAGTATCAAGACTTGAAGCTTTTGGTATCGTGGCTTTGGAAGCGATGGCCTCAGAAGTACCAGTCATAGTGTCAGATATACCCGGTGTAAGAGAAGTGATAGTTGAGGGAAAACATGGTCTTCTTACTGAACCTATGAATTCTAGAGATCTAGCAGGAAAGATAAGGACCCTTATAGAAAATCCCGACCTAGCCGAGAGGATGGGGAGAAATGGAAGAAAATGGGTCGAGGAAAATTTTAGATGGGATATCGTAGCCAAAGATATAGAAGAGGTCTATAAATCTATTCTGAACAGATAGATCAGTAGATGACTTCAAGTTCTATCTCTTTTCCAGTAGAGTCATAGGCCTGCCAGGATTCTAAATCATAGGGATAAGCCATTATGAGGTGCACTCTTCCATATTTACTGAACATGGTAAAATCTTGAGCTGATGGAGAAAAACTGGGAGATGGATGCGTGTGAGCCACCCCGACTATAGAATAATCAACAGGAAGATTGTTAAGTCTCAGAATAGCGCTCCTTGAACCTGAAACTGTACCTGGAACCAGGATGAGTTCGGATATGACTCCGTCTATCTCTCTTAAACCCGCAGCGAATTCATTCGGATGGGCGTCTTTGGCGCTCTCGCTGATCATGTTTAATACTCGTTCAGTTATCCCTTCGATCTTTTTTTGATCAAATAAACTCATCTACTCACCAGTTTCTTCTTGACTTTTTTATGAAAGTCCCTTTCAAAACGGATGAATTTAGACTTATTCTTACTCTTCCTAACTTCGATCTTATCTGAACTATCCAACATGAATTCAACCTGTCCGTCTAGGACCATCTGACATGACTTGTCTTCATCCATGAGTTTGATTTCTATAGGAGGTCCAGCAGGCAGAACATAGGGCTTAGCGTCCAAGTCAAAGGAAGCTACAGGAACTGAGAGGAATAAGTCCAGTTCAGGTTTGACTATAGGACCTCCAGAACTCAGGGCGTAAGAAGTCGAGCCGGTAGGAGTAGCTATGATCACACCATCGCCCCTAAAACGGTCTATTTCATATCCATCTTGTAACACTGAAATATCACGCAATTTTGCGATCTTATCACTGTGGACGACAACTTCGTTCAGACACTCACCGCACTTCTCGCCGTTCATCAAAACATCTAGTTTGATCCTTTTATCAATAAAATAATCCTTAGAATCGATCTTTTGTAGGGCACTTTCGATCTTTGATATCTCAACACTGGTCAAAAAACCCAAAGTGCCGGTATTTACACCTAAAACAGGAGAGTTTATGGTCTGCATGATCCTCAATATTGTTCCATCACCTCCGATACTCATGATAAAATCAATATCTTTTTTATCGATCTCTTCTAGAGAATACCCTTCATAACCAAGTCGTTGGGCTAAAGATTCTTCGTAAAGAACATATTCTACCTCTTCAAAACGATCAAGAGAAGCTATCTGTTCGAAGTGTTCCTTTCCTGGTAAGCCATAAACCCCGATTTTTAAGCTCATAACACTTCCTCCTTAATACTGTCATCATATATTGCAATTACGTTTTCCCTCATGGAAGGATCTATCTCCATATTCAATACATCACCACTTCTATCGTAAATCTTTCCACCCACTTCTTCAAGTATCAATTTTGCCGCAGCTATATCTGTTATGCGAAGACTCTTCTTACAATCGGGAGTGCAATGATAGTAAAGATCTAAGTTTCCCTCAGCGACCATACATATCGTCAATGCAGCAGACCCTAAAGAGCGTACTCTTCCCGCTTTTTTAGCTATTCTGAACGTTTCTTTCACCGCCTCCTTTCCCAAGTACAGAGAAAAAACTCTTTCTTCACCCAAAGAAGGTCTTTGGATGGGTGAACCATCTTTAAAACTGCCTTTTCCCCTTAACGCATGATATTCCTTCATAGTGCTTAGATTCTTCACAAAAGCGACCTCCACATCAGACAAGTCAGTACGAGTGAAAGCCAGGGAGATACAATAAAAAGGTATATCCATCACCGCATTGTTTGTTCCATCTACTGGATCCATGATGATATACCCATCTCCACTCTGCTCTACGAGACCTCTCTCTTCACTGAGTATAGAAAAATCAGTATGATCCGTAAAATATTCTATGGCTACCTGTTCAGCTTGCATATCAATCTTTTTTGTCATTGTTCCGTCAGCTCCGATACCAACGTCATCTCCCCTATCTGGACTTTTTTCAGTGACCGTTTCAGAGACCATCTGTGCACATTCTCTGAACATATCTAATATTTCTTTTTTCATGATTAAAATATATCAGTTTGGGCTTTTAAAAGTTTGGCGACCTTTTGCTTTTTTGCTCAAAGGCGTTCTATTTTTATGTATAACATATCTTCTTCTGATCCATTTACCTCTCCAAATTTACATTCTAATCTCAACCTATGTTCACCCTCTCTAAGCATCAATGGTCCATCATCAGACACTAAATTGACATCTCCTTCTATCCTATGATGTGAGTCACCCTGTCCTTCCACACTCCATCTGATACGATCCCTGAAAGTTTCATTTCCTATCTCTAGGAACTCAACGCTCCTGAACAATCCGTCCCGAATATCGATGTTTATAACTTCTGAATTCCCTTCACCATGGACGCGTAACTGTCGGGCTTTACTCCCTATGAATTCAGCCTGGCTCTCGACATCCTGTTTTAGCCTTTGGGTATCATAATATCTTATACTGCTGTAGACCATTGGAAGAGCAATAGCTAGAACTACAGCGATGATCAACAGCTTCAAAGGTAGTCCCTCTATAGCCCTTTCATCTTCTTTCAATTTTCTCCTCATGGGCATCTATATCGATGATCAGACAGATGATGGAGAATTATAAAAGGATTTTTCTAGATGCAGATTCGAAAAAATTTTATCATATACTGTGTTGTGCTCTCGTATAATCGATGACTAGATTCACAAGAGATATCAAGGAAGACCAAAAAGGCGTAGCTGGCTTTTTCTTAGATGTTCCAGTTCTACTGATCATAATACTCACTATAGTGGTCTTCAGCGTAACTATCCATAATGTATATATCTCAAACGAAGAAGAAAAAAACAATGCAGAACTTGATGATATTTCTTTACAGATAAAAGATGATCTTTATGAATATGAAGTTTTATATGATCTAGAGGCTCAAAAAATTTCTACAGAAAAGCTCAGCGAACTAGAAGATGAAGAGCTAGAAACTTATCTAAATGTAAGAAAAGAACACATGTACAATATAGAGATAAACACTATAGAAGGTGAAGAAGCCTGGAATTTCGGAGCTGAGATACCTGTACAGAACAGTGAAAAAAAGATAAGCACCTATAGATCCCCCATATCGATTATCGGAGGAGAAGGGAGAACATATCTGGGTAAATTGGTGGTGAGTGTGTGGTACGCCTAAAAAAAAGAAAACACGATGAAGGTTTTTTATCTGCATTGGATGCGATCTTCTTTGCCATAATACTTCTATTGGTCTCACTCACTATCTTTCAGATTTCGAGTACAACACAAAACCAGGAGATGGAGATGAGATCTAATGAGATCAAGAGAGAATACGCTGAAGATATACATGAAGTGGTACTCGATTCTACCATCTCTCAAACGTCTTATTTCAATGAAAGTTCTTCTGAAGTATTCAAACACGAAAATATAACCGTTGAGAGCGCATTAAAGTTATATCTGTATCTGGACGATCTAGAAGAAGAACATGAAGATCTAAACTATGAACTTTCATCAATCAGGGAAGATATAGATGAAAAGTACGAAAGAGGTGCATGGGAGGTGAGTAGATTTCGATATGCTGTTAGAGCAAGATACGAAGGTTCTGAATTTTTCATCAGCAGCGAAACAAACATGACTTCAGAAGATGATCTGCCTCATACGAAAACTGCTTACAGTACTCACACTACCCTGAGATTTGAAAAAATAAATATTACTTTATTTATTTGGAGATAAAAAGGTCAAAGATGACGATACATTATCGTGGTCCCATCTTTTTTAATCATCTCAACAGAGTCGATAAATTCTCGATCAGGATCTATATTTTCTACTTCATCCCGGATCAAATCATAAATGTATTCTTCCTCGCTCTCATTGTATTCAATGGTAGTTCTGATCTGTACTATACTCCCAGATAAACCTCTTTCTTTTGCCGTTTGGAGAGTACTAGATAATACATCCTGAAGTTCAGAACTAACGTTATCTTTTATCATTTCAAAATAAACAGGATTTTCATCCAGCAATAAATACGGAGGATATCCAGAGTAAGGAACTATATCTATCCTTTCTGGATCAATACCATCTATAAAAGATAAAGATGGGAGTACCTTTTGCTCCTTTGAATTTATCTCCCTGATGAAACTATTGTAAACGGGTTGATCAGCGAACTCTTCAAGACCTTTTACATCATTATCGAACACGAATTCATATGACGAATTTAATTCTTGCAGTACAGATGGTTTTAAACCCAGTTCCGAACTAGCTTCGATCACCGACAGATCTATATCTTCTTTCAGGCCCTTCACAGCGTCGATATCATCAATATCGGTTATTCCAAAAGAAGCGTATCGTTCGAATGACCATTTTTCTAACTTCTGATCCAACGAGTTGAGAGCTTCTTTATAAGATCCTACCTCTAGCTTTTCAGATAAATTCCTACTAAAGCACTCATCAAATGAGAGAAAGGCATTTAATTCACTAGACAGTAAGTTTTGATCCCGATCAGCTACCAGCCAATTCAATAGCTTTTCTGTTCTTTCTGTACCTATAATTCTAACACTCCTCGCTATCTCTCCGATGGTAAAATCATCGAATTCATAACTGAGGTTCTCTATCTCTTCTTTTTCAACTGAGCTATGATAAACGAAGGCATCTTTTCTTTTTTCTTCCGAGGAGATAAAGGACTTCTCAAACCCCGATGACACGTAATTCATTTCGATGTTAAAATCAGTCAATGTGATCAGGTCCCCTCTATCTGAGATGTGTTCAGGATATACCTGGCTCAAGCGATTTCTGACTCTCTTTATAGAATAATTTACTTCACCATCGCTAACAAATCTATTTAAATCAAAATAGAAAAACAGGCTTTCATCCTGATCGATCTCTAAAGGAGAGCTAATCCCTCTCAGATGATTTTCTACTTTGTTCCAGTTCTCTTTACAATCTCTTCTATAAACAGGTATCAAGTGATCAGGAAAAAGATGTTGTTCATTTATTCCTATATCCATGAAGATCGGAAGGAAGTCTTGTTTGTACAGATAGGAATAAGGATCCTTGCCTTCCTCATCCACATATCTCAAATTGGTATAGCTCATGTCTTCATCTAAATAATAGATACATCTATCATGAGACTCCAGTATAGGTGCTTCAAATCTTCCAGAGAGTGACGATCTTACATCTCTATCATGTGAAAAATCAACTAGATAATAGATATCATCCTTGTTGATCATCCATGATTCTTTTGGAATGTTGTCTATCATCTCAAAATCATGAAAAACACCCGTTGATCTCTCATGATCTTCTATTCTGAAGGCCCCAATATAGGAAGATTTCCGTTCATCGAGTAAGAAAAGCTGTTCGGATTCAGCATAAGAGGGGACCGAACTAAACGACGGTTCTTCTGAAAGTACTGGTGTCTGCTCAAGAGATTCTTTATACTTCATCCAGATAGGATCTATTTCAGTCCTCACTCTAGCTATGAGGTGACTTTTTTTGTATCCTTCTTTCGGGATCTCCCAATCATCTAATTCTAATGATAATTTCACGCTTTCCCCAGCGGGAGATCCTGAGTTGATCCTTTTTGTGGTTAAAAACTCCAATTCAGTATCCTTTGTTTGATCAGCCCGATCTAGAGCATATAGGCCTGTGGAAGCTGAAAGAGAAGAAGAAGATAGTGATCCCTGGTCATCCCTTTTAAAAATGTCAATGATAATATCCTTTTCAAGGGGTTCATTTACCTCCAGCTTCAACTCCATCTCAGAATTCGATCCATTGAAAACATTTCTCTCGAATCGCACATTATCGATCTTGGAAAAAGAAGGAATAGGTGAATATCCCTCATTCAGAAAAGGCATAGGGGATTGGATCAAAACACCTCCTCGATATCCTCTTTGAGGGTATCGAGTGACTAAAGGCCCTTCTGGATATGTCTCAGGGACCAATTTATTTTCGCCTTTGATAGCTACTTTTATCTCAAAATCATTCAGATGATGCTCCAATTCAAAATAGGTGCCGTAACCTCCCTTCCTATCTTCAAAAAATGGATTGATCCATTCATGAATTTCAAAGTCAGTATCAATCAACGACCTGATCGAAGTTGTAGAGACATCTTCAATTTGGACTAGAGGTGTTTCATTCTGAATAGATACGTCCAATGATAATTTGCGGGAGAAACTTCGATCTTCCTCTTTTCTGCTGTCAACTACACTAAATTCTTCACTAGACAAGAGGATAACAGGTGCATATCTATCAGTTCTCTGAGGGAAACCTATTGTTTCATCTAAACCGGACATCCTTTCCCTGTGATAATACATTTTTTCACCGATCATCTCCAAAACTCGGTTAGCTGTCCTGTAATAGGCCGCATCTGCATAGTCAGCATAGGGCTCCTCTAAAGGGCTTAATGAGAGGAGGTCTTCAGATCTTTTCTCTAAAATATCTGAAGTTGCCCAAACATTCTCTAGAGACTTATCTAGACCATCTATCAACCAACTTTTCTCCACCTCTTCCAGGTGTCTTGAACTGACAGGAACCGTTGACACATCATTTTTATTAGAAATATCCTCGGAATCATCTAGATTTGTAGAAAAGGGATCTTTTCCCTCATCTAAAATATGTCTAAATCTGCTTTTTTCGTATCCATCCCGAGGGAACGCTAAATCAAAAACGTTCTCTTTTATCAAATCAAAAAATTGATAAGAATTTGTGTAGTCCATAGGTGCTGTGAAATCTCGTCTTAAATCTTCAACAAAATGTCCCAATGCCTTGTAACCGATTGATTGATCTGGATGATCCGGAGGTATGTCGATATCTTCAGAAAGAGAATACTCCTTTAATGATAAGTTATAAGAACCTGTTATATCCTCTGAAGAAGACAGATGATCATCAACAACAGTTAAGAAATCTTTTCTACATCCAGATCCTTCCTTTAGCTCAAGAAGGTGATAGATAACTTCACATCTCCATTTTAGTCCAGTAAAGTTTTCAGCATCTCCCAAAATCTTTTCTACATGATCTATGGCAGAACCATTGATTAAATTCTGTTTATTCTCTTCAACGTCTTCTATCGCATCTTCTAAATCAGCATGATATTCTTCAAAAGCTGTAGATACGTTCTTCTCAGCAGCGGACGAGAAAAGATCATTTTCATTCAGGTTTTCAAGTGGTTCTTTCGTTTGATTTAAAGATCCCCAAACTTCATCATGAGATGCTCCCTCATACCACTCGGTTTCGTTGAATTTTTCGATTTTTTCATATATATCATCATATGTGCGTGTGAATTCGCTTTCTAACCTGGATCTTCTATTTCTTAACTCATTCCTCACTTTACTATTTACTAGATCAAAAACGGAATCCGCATCTATTTCATCTGAGGGTTTTTCAAGTCCTACCATGTTCTCCTTATATCCCCAATCGTTCACAAAATACATGTAGTAAAACTGATGAGAAGTTTGATCAAAAGATCCAGACTCAAATCCAAGGGATTCTGAGAGAGGACTAACTTGATCCAAAATAGATTTGGTCATCTGATCTATACCCTCTTCTCCAATGATCTCTAATTCATTCATCCCTGGAAAATATTCTATCTCCGATATCTTTTTCTCTGTTAATTCTTCGACTTCCTCAGAATCTACATTGAAAGAGATGAAAAGATCATCCATCGAATTAGCATAAATAGAGATTAGTGTTCTAAGGTAACTCTTTTCAGTAGAGATATCATCTAAATCATTGATCTCGGTTGAATAATTATCATAGGCCCATGGTCCTTCTCCATCTACATCTCCTGATATCAAATTCTTTATCAGACCAAAAATGGTAGGAGCTTCCCATTCTTCAACTACGCTCAAAATGTCCTCTTCAAGTAATCCACGTAAAAATAAATCAGAAAAAGATAGGTGATCATCATAACCTCTTCTCTTCAAAACCAATCTCACTATCAAGTTTTGCACATTGACATTATTTACTTCATCCCCATAGATCATATCCAAAATTTCTTCTTCAGTTGTCCAAAAATGATCAGCTACTCTCTTCATCAAGGCATCATCATAATCACGAAAAACTCTCATCTGTTCAAGTATCAAAGCCAGTTTGATCATATGGGTCAGGTCTTCTTCATTTAAAAAATCAGGAAGTGTAACATTTCCCTCATCCCTTCTAAAATAGGAGAGAGAATCATCTGATCCTTCGATCCAGCTCGTGTCCCTCTCTGAAATTTCCTGGAAATCAAATTCATCTCCCTTATATTCATCCAGCCAATCTGTATCATATATTTCACTAAAGGATCTATTGAAACCAAGATCACCTTCAGACCCACCGATAAATAAATTCAAATTTAAGTAGGAAAAAAGCATATTGTTCAATACGTTTCTTATCTCACCAGGATCAAAGTCATTTATCCTCTCAGCTAGTAAGAAAAGATCTGTTTCTACTTCACTCTCTATCTCTCTTCTTTCGATCCAGTTCGATCCAAGGTGGTCGTTTTTAAAAGAGATTTCAAACTTCCTATTGACGTTGAAAAAACCGGGTACCTCTCTCCACTCATCTTCTTTTTCTTCCAAATATAGCAGTTGCAATTCTATATTAGACTGATATTTTTGAACAGGGATCAAATCAAGATCGATTTTTTCTCCTCTTGAATAGAGTCCGTCTCCATAATGTTTTTCAAAATGTCGTTCGAATATTTCATTAGTTTTTTCACCAACTTCTCTTTTAAGACCGAGGAGATCTAATCCACTATCATCCAGCGAAAAAGAGTCCCTCACCTCCTCTACAGCTTTGTAACCCGCCTCTTTCATAGAGCTCTCTAATTCTCGCTCTATATTTTTTAAATCTCTCTCTATCTCTTTGATCTCTTCTAAATCTAATTCACTCTTTTGTCTTTCTTGACTTATCTGGATATAATACGAACCAGCGAAAGTAGAAATCAAAATGATAACGATACCCAATAAAGCGAAAATCATGATACCTCTATCGTCATCCCTAAGTTCACCTATAGACTTCACTCTCTATCTACCTCATATACAAATATGTGTGATCCTACCTCTTCCCCATCATAAAGCTCCAATTTTACGATCTGTAGATCTGATCGTGACGGATCTATCTCTAGATGAGTGCTTTCAGAACTATTCGATTCTTGCTGCACCTCGGATATATTTCTAGTAGAATCTAGCTTCTCAGGATTCCATGGATTGATCCGTGATCTAAATCTACCTCTTTCAGTCCTCTGTTCCGTCTTGATCATTAGATATTCCTGATAAATCACTATCTGGTAAGATTCATCTCCAACTGTAGGAGATAAATATAAGCCTTCATTTTCTCTATCGAAGGTGACCCTTTGCCTACCTTCCCCCATTTCATTTTCGCTTATCTGTTCTATTACCTCTGTTAGGATCTCAACTCTGCCTTCTAGTTCTTCCTCCTCCATCTCTCGTATCTGATGATAAAACACAGCAGTAACACTAGCTATCAATATCATAGCGGCTATCAACAAAACCATCTTTGACTGAAGCCACTGTAGCATCTGTTATCATCTCCTGATTTCTTTAATCCACTAATCCTTTTTATATATACTATTTCCGGTTTGACCTCCTCATCCGCCTAAAATCAATAAGAAAAATCTCCTAAAATGTAAATACATCAAAGTTATTTACAACGTAATATAACAAAAATTGTTGGGATATTATGATATTATCGGATTCAGAGATCAGAAGACTTCTTGAAGAAGAAATACTGATCATAGAAAATTTTAAGGAAGAAAACCTGACCCCTAATGGTTATGACCTCACCATAGAAGAGGTCATGGTTGAAGAGAGGAAACCCCTAAACAAGGGAGATGCAGTGATACCTAAAGGCGCATGGTTCGCTGTATCTACCGAAGAATATGTTAATTTTCCAGCGAACTTAGCGGGTGAACTATGGATAAGGACCACCTGGGCTCGACAAGGAGTTATCTCTTCTTTTGGTATGATCGATGCTGGATTCGAGGGAACTCTTACTTTGAGTGCCCTTAATTCACACCAAGAGATAGAGATGCCTATAGGAGAAACCTTCGCCCAATTGACATTTCACCTTCTAAGCCAAGAAAGTGAAAAAAAATATGAAGATAGATCGGGAAATTATCAGGGGCAAAGGGGAGTGACCTTAGAATGATGTGGTAAATATGACGATAAAAATAGACGGAAAAAGTTTATCCATTAAAGATGTAGTAGATGTTGCCAGAGCTGGTAAAAAAGTAAAGATAAGTACTAAATGCAAAACTAAGATAGAGGACTCTAGAAAGATAGTTGAAGATAAACTAGAGAGCGAAGAGGATGTTTATGGAATAAATACAGGTTTTGGTGAGCTCGCCAATGTGAAAATCGATAAGGATAAAACAGATATGCTTCAAAAAAATCTGGTGAGGAGTCACGCAAGTGGTGTAGGAGACCCTTTGGAGGAAGATGAAGTTAGAGCAACGATGCTCCTGAGGGCGAACACACTCACTAAAGGCTACAGTGGAGTCAGAAAGGAAGTGATCGAACTTCTCATAGAGATGTTAAATAGAAGCGTTCATCCTATAATCCCTTCACAAGGAAGCGTTGGTGCATCAGGAGACCTAGCTCCACTAGCCCATATGAGTTTGGTACTTATAGGAGAAGGAGAAGCTTATCAAGATGGTGAACGGTTGTCAGGGCTTGAGGCTTTAAAAAGGGTAGGTTTGTCTCCGATCGAGCTGCAGGCCAAAGAAGGTCTTGCATTACTGAACGGAACTCAAGTGATGACAGCTATAGGAGCATTAGCCTTACATGATGGGAAAAAACTCCTTAAAAGTGCACAGATAGCCAGCGCAATGAGTTTGGAAGCACTGATGGGCACAAATGCAGTTTTCGATCCAAGGATACATGAGATAAGGCCTCATCAAGGTCAAAAAAATTGTGCGGAAAATTTGCGAAAGATCACTGCAGAAAGTGATATCATAGAGTCCCATAAAGACTGTGATAAAGTTCAGGATCCCTATACACTTAGATGTATGCCCCAAGTGTACGGAGCGACGAAAGAAGCGATAAATTATGTGGAAAAAATTTTAGAGATAGAGATGAATTCAGCGAATGATAATCCTTTAGTTTTTCAAAACGGCGATGTTATATCGGGTGGCAATTTTCATGGTCAGCCCATCGCGTTAGCACTTGATTTTTACGGAAATGCAGTTTCTGAGATCGGAAATATATCAGAAAGGACTACAGATAAATTGATGTATGAAGAAGAAAGCGGACTGCCTCCATTTTTGATCGAAGAGGAAGGGATCAATTCTGGTTTCATGATAGCTCAATATACCGCTGCTTCGTTGGTATCCGAAAATAAGGTATTATCGCATCCTGCAAGTGTTGACTCGATACCTACTTCAGCCGGCCAAGAAGACCATGTGAGTATGGGCACCATATCCGCAAGACATGCCAGAGATATAGTTAAAAATGTGGAAAATGTGGTCGCTATCGAATTGATGAGTGCAGCCCAAGGGTTGGAGTATCATGATAGGGCTCCAGGAAAAGGAGTTGAAGCCGCATATGAAAAGATCAGAGAATATGTAGATCCACTTGAAAAAGATCGCCCTTTGAATTCAGATATAGAAAAAGTAAGGAACCTTATCCAAAAAGGTGAACTTATCGATTCTGTTGAAAAAGTAATAGGCAAATTAAAATAGATTTCTCGTAAGGTAAACTTAGATTCAAAAAATCGAAAGAATGATTTATCTAGACTTCTATAACGATCATAAATGACTATAGTTGTATATTATTCTAGAACGGGGAATACAAAAAAAATTGGAGCAAACATAGCCGATTTTATAAGTTGTGAATCCATATCTTTAAAAGATCAAAAGGATCGCTCCGGAATCAGTGGATTTTTGACCGGTGGATGGGATACTTGGAGGGAAAAAGATACAAAGATGGAGATGGGAAAAAAAACTGAGCTGGAAAAAGATCACTATATTATAGGCACACCAGTGTGGGTCAGCTTCTCCCACCTAAAGGAGGGAGCTTGCCAGTGAACTCCATTTCTGACC
>CAZRSB010000047.1:0-15409 GCA_964602715.1 uncultured Thermoplasmata archaeon
GGTGAATCGATCAAAAATAAATAACTATCCATTCTCTTCAAATTCACAAATCAAATCTTTTATTTTCTCTCCGTTTTGATGTCCATTCATTATCTTCACCAAAGTAATCATAAACTTTGTTTGAATTATAGAAAAAAATTCAACTGGATCATCATCTAAGATTTCGATGAATTCCTCATTTATCTCCTTATCTAGTTCTTTGAAGTGATAACACATCTCTTCTGTTATCTCTTCTCTATCAAAGTCATATCCTAGTTTTTCCATCAAATCTAAACATTCCTTGATATCGCTCTCATTCCAATTCACACCTAAATTAGTGGTTCCATCTGAACCTATTGGTTCTGGACTCATAAGGAAAACATCTGCAGTCCTTCCGTATATCCTTTCAGGTATATGATGTTCCTTTCTTTCTCCTTTAACTTCAATAAATCCAGCATCCTCCAATTTACGTATGTGACGGTAAATTGTAGATTGATCTTTTTCAAGAGCTTTTGAGATTTGTGAGATAGTCATATTCTTAACTTTAAGAAGGTCCAAGATCTGCTTTCTCGTTTTTTCAAGCCCGACTTTGAGGGTTTCGGGTTCTTCGAAGAGCCTTATATTTGAACTCATATCAAGGACTGTTATAGATTAGACCATAAAAGTAATATATAACTTTTGGAAAGGTATGAGTGTGTTATGAAATATCCATTTTCATATCTATATCATCATCAGATATCTTCTTAATCTTCCCTTCGGCTTCCTCTAATTTATTGTCACAATGTTCAATCAAAGTTATACCGTACTGATACAATTCGATGGCTCTCTCAAGAGGAACTTTGTTTCTTTCTAATTTTTTGTTTATCAACTCTAATTTTTCTAGTGCTTCATCGAAGCACATTTCTTCTACATCCTCTATTTTTATTTCTTCTGATCTTGTTTGGATTTTTTCACCTCCTTCGTCTCTGATTTTATTTCTCCATCATTCATATCGATCAACAAAATATCTCCTCGGTCTACATCTTTAACACTCGATATGATGTTTTCATCTTTATCCATCACAATAGAATATCCTCGCTTCATAGTATTAATTGGGTTGAGAGCATCAAGTTTTTCTCTTTTAGTTTCAAGACTTTGTTTATAATATTCAAGATAATTTTTTAGATTAAGATATATTTTTTCTTTACTCTCATCTAACATCTGTTGATTCTCTTCGACCATCCTCTTTGGTCTTTGAAAAATAGGACTTTCGATCAGATTTTTTAAATCAGTTTTATAAGCCTTTAAAAGGTTAGATAGAGACGTTCCTATTCTTTTTTTCTTTTCAGAGACTTTTTCTTTTAATTCTATTTTATTAGGTGCTGATAACTCTGCTGCAGCTGTTGGAGTCGGAGCTCTCTTATCTGCTACAAAATCGGATATGAGAAAATCTGTTTCATGACCCACCGCTGATATTATAGGAGTTTCAGCATTATAAATTGCTCTAGCTACTTCCTCTTCGTTGAAACTCCAAAGGTCTTCGATTGATCCACCACCTCTACCCACAATCATAACATCAATATCTCTTTTATCTAGAACCGATATGGATTTAGCTATTTGGGAAGCTGCTCCTTCGCCTTGAACCCTAGCAGGAGCAAGAAGTATGTCTACATTTTCAAATCGATCTTTTAAAACTCTTATGATATCTCTGAATCCAGCTCCTTCCTCTGAGGTAACAATACCTATTTTTTGAGGTAAATAAGGGATATCTTTCTTTTTATCTTCGTCAAAGAGACCTTCTTTCGATAATTTTTCTTTGAGCTGCTTATATGCAAGGTATAGTTCGCCTATACCTCCAACTTTCATCTCTTTTACAATCAATTGATATTGACCACGGGGTTGATAAAGTGTTATATCACCTCTACACAGTACCTCTATACCCTCCTCTGGATCAAAATCAATTTTCTGATTCTTTGATCTAAACATAACACAATTGATCTCGCTTGACTCGTCTTTCAGAATAAAATACATATGTTTCTGTTGATGATGCGTAAAATTTGATATCTCACCTTTCACCCATATGTTTCTCAATTCGTTTTCTCTCTCTAATATCGATTTAACAAATCTGTTGAGGTCAGAAACTGAGTATATATTTTCATCAAGGTTTTCCAAGTCGATTTTATTCATCTATTCAATAATCTTCTTTTATATATTTAAAATTGTGCAAAAGGGAGGGGATATTGAAAGTGAAAGATATTTTAATTAGTTAATAATTGGCAATACATGTCTATGACAACCGCAGTGACTGGAACACCAGGTGTTGGAAAGACCACAGTATCTAAAATATTGGAAAAAAGGGGATTTGAGGTACTGGACCTAAATGAATTTATAGAAGATAAAGATCTTTTGGGAAATAAAGATATCGAAAGAAATACTTTTGAAGTGGACACAGTCAAACTCGAAAAGTTATTTGAATCTGAGGGCTTAGATGTGAATGTAGTTGAAGGCCATCTATCTCATTATTTGAATGTTGATAAGACTATTGTATTAAGGTGTGCTCCCGA
Organism: uncultured Thermoplasmata archaeon; assembly: GCA_964602715.1. Lineage (GTDB taxonomy): Archaea > Thermoplasmatota > Thermoplasmata > Halarchaeoplasmatales > Halarchaeoplasmataceae > Natronoplasma. Next base: position 2,523 of record CAZRSB010000047.1, read on the forward strand.
TGAATTGAAAAACCGATTGTACCAAAAGGGTTGGTCTGAAAGTAAAATAATGGAAAATTTAGAAGCAGAAATGTTAGACACTATTTTGATACAGGCTATCGATATCAACGAAGACGTTTATGAGATCGATACCACTTCAAAAGCTCCAAAAAAGATTGCAGATGAAATTGAGTGTATACTTCAGGATAAAATAAAAGACATTGAAAAATATCGACCTGGGTCTATAGATTGGACAGATGAATTCTTTGAGATGCGATAGATTTTATTACTTGGATATATTACACAAATGATGGTATTAAATAAATACAGAAAACAGGCCGATACGCTACTAAAACCTTTGGCGCTGAAGTTAAAGTTTTTAAATCCTGATCTTATTTCATGGTTAGGTCTTTTATTTGCTTTTTTGGCAGGTATTTTCTTTTACTCTGCCCGGAGTCCAATCTTCGTATTAGCTGGCGGGATCTCTGTTATCTTAAATTCGTTACTCGATGCTCTAGATGGAAAGGTAGCTAAACTAACTAATAATCAATCTAGAAGAGGAGATTTCTTAGATCACTCCCTTGACAGATATGCTGATATATTCATACTTGCAGGAATAATTCTAGGACCTCTTTGCAGAACTTGGATCGGGTTTTTTGCTATTGTAGGAGTTTTAATGACTAGTTACATGGGTACTCAAGCCGATGCAGTTGGTGTTTCGCGAGATTATGGGGGGATCGCAGGAAGAGCTGAGCGGTTGGTACTTTTGATTCTTTTTTCCATGATCTACTTTTTGACCTATGAAGCAGGATGGACATCATTTGAGTTACAAGAAACGCAGATAGGCCTCTTTGAAATTCTGATGATATGGTTTGCCATATCAGGAAATATAACTGCAGTTTTTAGAGGTCTTAACACCTGGAGAGATCTTGGAAGTTCCTAGTTGCCAACTTTACTCCTTTTCTGATTCGTTCTTTTTCTTAATTGAGTAATAGCTCAATGGATGATTCATCCATTCTTTTTTGCAAAGTGAGTCTGGATTGTAACATATGTTATTTGTTTTCATTAGGTCACAACCCGGTGGATTGTACTCTGTCCCTGAAATATCTCCGATTATATGCTTTATTTGATAAGATGCTAAATCCAAATCAAAATCTGGTGCCTCTTGGAATATTTGTACTATTTCTTCTTGAGAAAGACCCACTTTTTTCAGGAATGCAGTCAATGCAAATCTAGCCTCATGCGAAAGATTTTCACCTTCCTTTTGCCCCGCTAAAAACTTCTTTATGCATGGAGGGAAAAGTTCAGTTTCGACTTCTCCCATGTCTATTTCTTCAACCACTTCTCTTTTTTCCTCGAGTGTCTCTTTAATTTCCTCCAATTCTTTTGAAAATCGACTTAAAATGAGATCAGAAGTAGGCGCAGGTAGTCCCTCACCGATAGTATCATGAATTTTTTCCTTGATTATTCTGATAAGCCTTTTTTTTTCCAGGTAAATGTAACCATCTCTGATATCTTGATTAACTAATTTCCACTTACTTGATCTCAATCTCTCTGTATTTTCTAAATAATCTGAAAAATATATGATGAATTTATCCTCTTTTTTGTCCACATCTAAACCTAATTCATGAGTCAAAACTTTCAATTTAGTTTCGTCTTCTCGCGAAAGTTCTTCTTCAATCCTCTGTGCTTCTCCTAATATGTATCTCCTTCGTAGATAATCATCCCCTATAGAAGATACGAGCATCCTCGCTATGGGATATGAAAAAAGTTCTTCTTCCTGTTCGATTTCATCTTTTGGATCTCTTATAGATACTCTTCCTCTTTCAAGGCTTTGTAAAACTCTTTTTTTCCCCCTTCTTCTTGAAAATGCCCACAACTGACTTTCTACCAATTCTTCTATTTCTGGCCCATTTTCAGTAATGTACTCTTTCGCATCATACAAAAACGGATATTTAGATAAATCCTTAAGTGACCAATTGAAATTTTGAGCGATAGCCATCTTAAGAAAAGAAGAAGAGTCAAAGTTATTAATCCTTTTTCTTGTCGTAATGAACAGAAATAGATAAACTTTTAATTCTATACCGTATTAAGGATGATGATCGATATGACTGAGATAGAAGCTATTGAAGGAAGAGAGGTATTAGATTCGAGAGGAAATCCTACTGTAGAGGCAGAGGTATGGACAATAGAAGGTTATGGTAGAGCTGCTGTTCCTTCAGGAGCATCAACCGGATCGAATGAGGCCTTAGAATTAAGAGATGAGGGAAGCAGATATCGTGGTAAAGGGGTTAAAGAGGCAGTAAAAAATATTGAGGAAAAAATAGCCCCTGAACTAATCGGCATGAATGTATTGGATCAAACTGAAATAGATCAAAGGATGATACGATTAGATGGAAAAGATGATAAAGGTAATCTAGGGGCAAATGCAATATTAGCTGTGTCACTAGCAGCAGCCCGAGCTGGAGCCTCTACATATGGTTTGTCTCTTTTCAAATATCTAGGCAGAATAAACGATAATGTACTACCAGTTCCCTTTATGAATGTTTTAAACGGAGGAGAGCATGCAGGAAATGATCTTGATATTCAAGAGTATATGATTGCTCCTACAGGTGTAGATAATTTTGTAGAAGCATTAAGGATAGGGACAGAGATCTATCATGTATTGGGAGATTTACTTGAGGAAAAATACGGGCCATCCTCCACAAACCTTGGAGACGAAGGAGGATATGCTCCTCCACTTAAAGACCCTACGGAGCCTTTTGATTTAATTGTTGAAGCAATAGAAGAGTTAGGCTATGAGGAAAAAGTAGATTTGGCTATAGATGCGGCTGCTACAGAATTTAAAACTAGAGAGGGATATGAATCAGCTGGTGAAATACTAGAGACTTCGAAGATGATTGATTTTTATGAAACACTGACCGAAGAGTATCCAATAATATCTCTCGAAGATCCACTTGATGAAGATGATTGGGAAGGCTTTGTCAAGATAACTGAAAGATTAGGAGACAAAATACAAATCGTGGGAGACGATGTATTTGTGAGTAATCCCGAATTGATCTCAAAAGGTATAGTTGAAGGTGCCTGTAATTCAGTACTACTCAAGGTAAATCAGATCGGTACTTTGACAGAAGCCATGAACGCAGCATCGATATCTATCCAAAATGGCTATGGTGTGATGGTCTCTCATAGATCTGGTGAAACTTCTGATCCATTTATAGCTGATCTGGCTGTGGCAATATCTTCAGGACAGATAAAGACAGGAGCTCCTGCTCGGGGTGAGAGAACTTCTAAGTATAATCGTTTAATTAGGATAGAAGAAGAATTGGGAGAAGCCGCGGAATATGGAGCTATTTCTTAGAAATTTACGAACTTCAAAAGCTGGCTCTATTGAATATATCCTATAAGCACCTGAGCAGTTGAAATATCCTTTTTCAATCAATCAACCCTAAAATATAAAAAGGAGTTTACGAATTTCGTAAGTGTTATATACTACCATTTGAATAATTAGATAAAGAATTAGGTGGAAAATATGGCGGAAGAAGGACTAAATAAAAAGCAAAACGAACTGGTAGAAAGGTTAATAAATGCAGGCATCCAGAAAAACATAGCAAGAACTCTAGTATTTGTTGGAAGTCGAGAGGAAACTAAAAGTAGAGATATTGAAAATGCGACTGATTTGAGACAACCAGAAGTTTCTATAGCTATGCAGGAATTAAGGGGGAGAGGATGGGTAACAAAAAGAGATATCAAGAAAGAAGGAAAAGGAAGGCCTGTTCATGGTTATCAGTTAGACAAACCAATCGAGGAGATCATAAAAGAAATTGAAGATAAAGAAAAAGAGAGAATAGACGAAATCAAAGAAAACATCGATGAAATCAAAAGATTATCTAAAGAGGCATTTTAAGGAAAACCGGTAAATAATAATTTGTTATCGGGCCATTCAATCCCTTTCTTCAAAACCCTTTTCTTTTCCTATTATTACTATATCTGACATATCTAAGAATAGACCATTTTCCATGACTCCAGGTATCATATTCAATTGTTTTGAAAGTTCTTTAGGTTCCATTATCTCACCAAAATCACAGTCTATTATGTGATTGCCATTATCTGTTTTGTAAGGTTTATTGTTTACTAGCCTCAATTTGCTTTCACATCCAAGAGCTTCAACTTGACCCATAGTAGCCTTTACCCAGTGAGGTAGAATCTCAACGGGTAGGTCGAAACTTTCACCCAAGGTATCTACGATTTTACTTTGGTCAACGATGACAATGTATTTTTTAGAATTAGAGGCTATCACTTTTTCTCTGAGTAAAGCTCCTCCTCCACCTTTTATAAGATCTTTGTTAGGGTCTACTTCATCTGCTCCATCTATAGTGAGATCGATTTTATGTGCTTCGTCTAAATCAGTAAGCTCTATCCCTGCTTCTTCCGCTCGTTTTTTAGTTTCTATCGAAGTGGGAATACCTTTCACACATAACCTTTCTTTTTTCACCCTCTGACCGATCTTCTCTATAGCGAATTTAGCGGTAGATCCTGTTCCTAAACCTAATACCATCTCATCTTCAACATATTCAGCAGCTCGATAACCAGCATTCTTTTTTTGAATAGATCGGTTGGAAGTCATTTTGCTCAATAAGGTAAAGAGATAATGGTATTATTAATTTTATCTTTTCTGTTTTCGAATCTAGATACCTAATGATTTATATAGAAGGAGTCTTTCATTTTTTCTTGTTTACGGTGGAAAAGATGGCAAGATTTCCAGAAGCTGAGAAAAGACTGTTAGATAAAAAGATATGTATGGACTGCTACGCTAGCAATCCCACTCAAGCGAATCAATGTAGAAAATGTAATAGCAAGAACTTGCGTATGAAAGCAAAAGAAAGTAGAAGGATGTAAAAATCCTGGGTCTGATTTAATCTATTTCTTTTTCTTCATCCTTTTCTTTAGAAGAGCAATCTGGATTAGGACAGAAATTCCAATCTTCTTTTTTCTTTTTTCTCATTTTCTGAATCGGTGCTCCACATTTTTCACATTTTTCACCTGCAAACTCTATACTACCTCTTTGAGGGACTGGGTAAGTGTTTTTACAATCAGGATAGTTTGAGCACCCCAAAAATCTTTTACCACGATAAGAACGCTGTTCCCTCATATCTCCTTCGCATTCTGGACATTTACCTCTGAACCTTTTTTCTTTGGTATAATCACACCGAACATTTATACAGAGTTTTTCTGTGTCACCTCCATGGTAAACTTTGATCAAGGGTGAATCGCATTCTGGACATTCTCCTTTAGCTGGTTTTATCGTTCCAGATCTGGGTATATTATAAGTCTGCTCACAATCAGGATAATTGGAACAACCAACGAATCTTCCATTCTTTGATTTCCTAAGAACTAATGTACCATCGTCACAACTTGGACAAGTACCGACTGCATTCTGATCTCTTAGTGATTTTTTCAACTCGTCTCTTATCTCTTCTCTATCTTTCTTTAAAGATCGTATGACTTTCTGTAGCATCTCTCTAGATTCTTCTATGACGTCTTCCTTTTCGATGTCCGCCTCTGCGATCTTCTTCATGTCTTCTTCAAGAGTACTTGTCATGTCTGGTTTTGTAACCATCTCCGCGTGTTTCTCTAAAGTTTTAACGACACTTTTACCTGTGATAGTGGATTTTGGAACTTTACCACGTATAAATTCCCGATTGTAGAGTTTCTGGATAATCCCATGTCTCGTACTTTTAGTCCCGAGTCCTTTATCTTCCATGATCTTTACCAACTTACCTTGAGAATATCGATTTGGAGGTTGTGTTTCCTTTTCCTCCATTTCAACATCAGTTACATCCACTTCTTCATTTTTTTCCAATGCAGGTATCTTTGTTTCCTTGACCTTGTAGTAAGGATAATATTTTCTCCATCCCTTTTTTACCAATTCACTTCCACTCGACTTGAATTCCTCACCTCGGATATCAAATTTAGCTTTTCTAAGTCTTTTGATACCATAGGGTGCTAATGTGGCCAAAAATCTTCTCAGTATCAATTCATAAATCTTCCATCTATTACCTGATAGATCGTTCTTTGTAGCTGGTTTTATAGGATATATCGGAGGATGATCAGTGCTTTTTTTATCTCCTTTCGTGGGCCATATCTTGTCTTGAGACAATACCTCGTCCACCTCCTCAGAAAGTTCGGATTCCCTAAGTTTTTCTAGATGGTTTTCAAAATTCAAACTGTCAGGATATACTGTATTTTCAGTTCGAGGATATGAAATCCATCCAGCAGTATATAGGTCCTCAGCGACGCTCATCGCTTGCGATGGACTCATATTTAACCTGTTAGCATCAGATAAAAATTTTGTAGTATTGAATGGTGAAGGCGGCCAGTCCTTTTTCGTCCTTTCATTGAATGAAATAGTAGAGGCTTTTTCAGCGTTTTCTACTTTCTTATATATCTCATCCGCCTTTTCTTTCTCCCATATTCTGTTTTCTTCATAGCTAGCACTAAATTCAAATTCCTTTTCCAGGATGGCATCAATCACCCAATAAGGTTCGGGATCGAACTCTTCGATTTCTAAATCTCTATCAACGACTATCGCAAGAGTTGGACTCTGAACTCTGCCAACTGAGAGATAGTCTTTTCCATATTGTCCTGAAGCTTTAGAAAGAAATCGTGTTAATACAGCACCCCATGCTAGATCGATGACCTGTCTTGTATCGGCTGATTCAGCTAGGTTCACATCGATATCTTGGAGGTCTGAAAAGGCTTTATCGAGTTCATCCTTTGATAAAGAGCTGAACCGTGCCCTTTTTGTAGGTATTCCTCCCAATTCTTTTTTTATCAGCCTGACAGCTTCTAATCCAATCAATTCTCCTTCACGATCGTAGTCAGTAGCTACAACTATTTGGTCTGCTTTCTTCCCAGTTTTTCTTAACAGATTAACGATCCTTTTTGCGGTTATCTGTTTTTCTGGCTCAACCCATACTAGGTCTTCTTCGTCGACCCTACTCCAACTATTATACTTATCAGGGTAATCATATTGAACGATATGCCCTCTAAGAGGGACTGAAATGTATTTTTCCCCTTCTCTTTCGAACTCATAATATGGATACTTATAGTAGGATTTTTGAGTCTGATCCCCTTCAGAAAGAAGATAAGATATTCGGGAAGCTGCACTCTTTTTCTCACATATCACTAATGTAGTCATCGAACTTGAACTACTTGGGATTGATATTTAATTTCTTCGGATTTTTAGCCCTGCTCAATAAAGCTTCTATCTTTAGAAAAACAATCACTAAAACCGCAGTCTAAACACAAAGCGCAGCCCTCGGTTGGTTGAAAATTCTTTGATCCACAATCAGGACAAGATTCGTTCATATCTCATCATCATCGAAACATAATATAAAATCTAGATGGGGAGGGGTAGTTGAAAGTGAACTTGGTGAATTTAAAACGATATGTTTTCTACTAAGATTCTTTCTTTAGAGTCGTTTCTACTAAAATCTATCTGTCCTAAACTATGATCTTCAATGCAGTATCCTTCCTGAAATTCTTGAAGAGTCAATCGTTGATTTTCGTAAGGAGGGTATAAAGAAGCCTCCAAAGCCGCCCGGGCACCGTGTGGCATTCCATCAGACCCGAAGATGATATCTTCGCCGGGTACAAATCCTACCTCATCTATCAGCATCCTAAAGGGATTGTTCATCTCAAGATATTTTTTTGATAAGCGATCGCTGTAATGCTGAGAATCAAGGCTAAAGTTTGGCTGCATAGAAAGTGTTATCCCTAAAGTCTTAGCTTTTTCTGCCATCTTTTTATCAATAAATTGTGCATGTTCGATCCTGATCTCAGGTTGAGAAAAGCCTTCTTTCTCTAATTCTTCTAATGATGTGATCACCTGCTCTATAGCTCTGTCACCTATTGCATGGATCGATATTCTCTCCTTTTGAATCTCCCTTATCAGGTCTTCCAATTTTGACTTATCATATAGTAGGAAGCCATCTTCATTGTCCGTATAATTTGTACCGATTGCAGCAGTTTGGGGGCCTAACGCTCCGTCTGTAAAGACTTTGATACCTTTTATCTTATCTTTATTCTTTTTACTCATGTTTTTGAACGTATCAATGTTGACCCAAAAATCAGTTCTTTCTAATAATTTTAACTTTTCAAATATTTCGAGAAAACTCTCATGATGAAGATGCATATCTTCAACTTTCCATATCCCTTTTTCCGAGAGATATTCGTAAAATGATTCTAACCTTTTTTCATCTAGACCCTTTATCTTGAGCAGAAGTTTTGTTATGGCTGGTAGGTTTTTTTCCATCCATTCAGGATCACTAGATCTTTTCAGTAAGGCAGAATCCCCATGATCATCTTCTATGATCTGGATTGCTTTTTCATTGTATAGAAAACCGTGAAGCGAGATATTGCAGATGATTAAAGGAGGATATCTTTCCAATTCGTTCTTAGAAAAAGAATAATAAGAATCATTCCAACCTAAGATGACATTCAACTCATCTTTTTTAGTTTCGTAATCTATTTTTCTTTTAGCTTCTTCTTTGTTTTTGATGTCCGATAAATCCATGGAGTCCAAAAAAGAGGCGTATTGGGATGGATGATTATGATGATCGTAAAGAAGGGGTATGCTCTCTTTTTTTGGCACGTTATCACTCTTTTTAGAATATATCAAGTTATATCAAATTTGCCTAAATAGACTATTGAGTTCATACTAGTAGGAAGGGATATTGAGTCCTCATCGGTGGAAGATATCGGTGGAAGCAGCGTGTATTGGTGTAAATGAGAAAAATGGGACCACTAAAGATATTTTACCTTCTGCAGATAAAAATGAGGCTAACAAATACATAGATCATCCAATAGTTACCGATTTAGGTATGTTAAAGAATAGCCTAGTGGTGCTCAATGGGGATTTCGGGTGGCGATCGATGGAATTTATGGAACAACATTATCTGAAATATGTTTTGCACATAAATACGGAAAGCCAGTATTAGGCTTAAGGACTTGGGATTTAGATGCAGTTGAGAGTTTTAGTGACTTAGATCCTCTCTTTCAGAGGATCGATCAGTTATGCATCAAAATCGTAACGTTTATAAACTGACTAGCGCTAATTCCCGCCAATGAAAGCTGTGATTCTTGCAGGAGGATTTGGAACGAGGATGCGCCCTTTAACTTATACTACACCTAAACCTTTATTACCTCTCCTGAACAAACCTCTTATTCAACATATTATCGATACATTACCTGAGAGGGTAGATGAGATCATCATCGCGGCAAATTATAAGATCGAAAAATTAAAGGATTATTTTGACAAAATTGATGATGGTAGAAAGTATCGTGTGATCGATGAACCTGAGCCAAGAGGTACCGCAGGAGCAGTAAAAAATGTTGAAGAATTTTTAGATGGATCATTTTTTGTGATAAATTCAGACATAATCTCGAGTATTGATTTTAATGATTTTTTACAATTTTATGAAAAAAGAGAAGGTGTGGGAGCGATATCATCTTGGTCTGTAGATGATCCAACTGAATTTGGAGTTTTAGATATTGATGAAGATTCTAGGATCAAGGAATTTCAGGAAAAGCCTGATAAAGGTGAGGCTTTATCCAATAATATAAATGCTGGTCATTATATACTAGAACCGGAAGTTTTGGATATGATACCCGAAGGTCGTAAAGTTTCGATCGAGCATGAGATATTTCCAAAACTTGTACATGATGGTTTATTTGCTTATGAATTTGATGGATTTTGGATAGACTGTGGAAGACCATCTAGTCTTTTGAAGGCTAGCAAAATCCTTCTTGATAGAAAAGATCAGAATATTATACGAGGAAAAAACAGTGTAGTAAAAGCAAAAACACAAGGCCACATAACCATAGGTCAAGGATGTAATATACAAGATTGTACAATAGAAAATTCAATAATATTTGACAGAGTCAAAATAAAAAAAGGATGTTATATAAAAGATAGTATATTGGGTTTTGATGTAAATATAGAAGATGATGCTTTAGTAAAAGATTCAATAATAGGAGATAGAAATAAAATTGAAAAAAATTCAGTTTTAAAAGATGAAAAATTGAAACCGGAGGAGGAAACAAGATGACGGAATTATTTGGGACCAATGGTATTAGAGGGGAAATTAACGAAAGAATGACATCTCAACTCGCCCTTGATTTGGGTAAGGCGATGGGTACATGGATTGGAAAAGACTCTAAAGTAGCGATTGGCACAGATACCCGTGTGTCAAATGATATGTTGAAAAGTGCAGTTTCTTCTGGATTGATGACTACAGGTTGTGATGTTATCGATTTGGGAGAACTTCCAACCCCTGCTATTCAGCATTATACCAGGAAGAAAGCAGATCTAGGTGTCGTTATCACCGCTTCTCATAATCCACCAAAATTTAATGGAATCAAATGCATCTATTCAGATGGGACTGAATTGATAGAGCATATGGAGAAAGAGATCGAAAAGATCTACTTTTCTAAGGACTTTGATTTAGTAGATTGGAAAGCGGTAGGAAAAATGAAAGAGGATGAAGCGATCACAAATTATAAAGAATCTATAAAAGAAAAGATAGATTATGAGGTTATACGGGAGGCGAAACCAAAGGTTATCTTAGATTGTGCCAATGGTGCAGGATGTTTTGTAACACCTTACCTGCTCAAAGATCTAGGTTGTGAAGTCGTCACATTGAATGCTCAACCTGACGGCACTTTCCCTGGACACGAAAGTGAACCTACTGAAGAAAATTTAAAGGATCTTATTAAGATAACAAAGGAAAGTGACGCTGATTTAGGAATAGCTCATGATGGGGATGCTGACAGGACCATATGTATCGATGAAAATGGCGATTATATATATGGTGATCGTATATTGGCGCTGGTTGCTAAAGAATTAGTACAAAAAAATGATGGGGGCATCGTGGTAACACCAATAGCTTCTTCAACATGCGTGAGAGATGTGGTGGAAGCTAATGGTGGTGAATTAATATACACAAAAGTTGGGTCTCCTATTGTTGCAAGGAAGATGAAGGAAAAAGAGGCCTTGTTTGGTGGCGAGGAGAATGGCGGCTTGATCTTTGCGGAGCACCAATATTGTAGAGACGCTGCAATGACCGCAGCTAAAGTAGTTGAATTGATAGCTAAAAAAGGAAAGCTGTCAGAGATGATAGATGAACTACCAACTTACCATCTAGTGAAGAAAAGCTTTAGATGTCAAGATGAATTGAAAGATCAAGTACTCGACAAGCTGAAAATTCTCTATAGGGATGAAAATTTTGATGATACAGATGGTTTGAAATTGTATTATGATCGTGGATGGGTATTGATAAGACCATCTGGAACTGAACCAAAATATCGAGTTTATTCGGAGTCGTCTGACAGAGAAACCGCTGAAAAATTAGCAGAAAAGCACCTTGAGCAAGCTATAGAGGTTATGGATAGCATATAATTTTTTGTATGCCGCAAATCCTTTAAGACAAAAATCTTTAAATAATATGGTCGACCTATTTATTTTGTCGGACGTTACGTCGGACGTAATATAGGTAAGTGGTATAAGATGGGCTTGCTAAAAAAAGGTGTACAGGATCCAGCCACTAGGAAACTTCAAGATGAGGGGTTATTAAGACTCAGAGATGAAAGGAAACATAGGGTAACGACTAGAAAATTGATTGAGTTCGGGAGGATAACATACGATTTCTGGAGCGGAGTCAAATATATCCTTATTTTGTCTATTATGATGTGGTGGATCCCTCTATTTGGTCCCATGATAGCAGGATACGTAGGGGGACGGAGAACCGGAGGACCAAAAAAGGGACTATTAGCTGCTATATTTGGAGTGGGTATTGTTTGGTTAATACATTTTCTTCTCAGTGGTGGCTATTTATATATAAAATTTGATACAATAATGGAATATCCTGAAAAGCTTGTTGGTATGGCTTATTCTAGTTCAATATTCGGTCCTTACATGGAATTTCTTGGAAATTATTGGTCATCATTTTTTGATCAGATAGTGAATGAAGTTCCTTTGGGAGCTAACAGTTACATAATAACCTTGATCTTTGCTTATATAGGAGGTTTGATCTCTTTAGAGCGGAGAAAAGAATTCACTCATGGGATAAGATCATTAAAAAATGTTCGAGACGAACCTTCCTCATATCATAGATACTCAAGAACTCCTGTACAACAGAAAGCCCATTCCTCAGGTTTGAGTAATAGGAGTTTAGAAGATTTGAAAGCCGTAAGATGTAATGGAGGTTCGAAGAGAACTAATAATTTTAAGAAGGTTCGTTCAAATTTACCTAATAAATCAAATAAAAAAACAAAAAAACAAAAAATCTCTGAAAATAATGTTTTAAATGAAAATGACTTTAAAAAAGCAGTATCGGCTGAAAATGCCTTATCAGTTGATGAAGACAATTTACCAAAAAATTCTGTCAGACATCATTCAGCTTCACAGGGTGATGATTGGGAATTTCTTTGAAGTTGGACGATGATTATTGAGTTTTTTAGAGAGGCTTGAGCAAGAACCCTACGGGCTTCTAGCCCGTAGATGAATTTCGTTGATTTCACTTTCACTCCACCCTCCTCTGTTAAGTAATAAATAGTAAATAACGATATTTAAAACGATGGAAGTTCAGAAAACTATCAAAGTACCTGTTCATCACAGGACAACTGATAAAAAGTTATCTTATCTTGACAACTTAACAGCAAGATTAACGTATGCTGTTCAACTGTTCTGCAGGAGGTTGAATGAGAATGACAGGGTTCCAGAATACAGGTCTGATGTTAGGGAATTTTCCAATCATGTAAAAGAAGAAACGGGTCTTTCTGCTGGTTTCACCCAACAGGTGGAGGATAAAGTTCTTTGGATGTATAGACAGTACAAGAAGGAACAT
>CAZRSB010000048.1:0-15350 GCA_964602715.1 uncultured Thermoplasmata archaeon
CCCCGATCGGGCATCTCTTTTTACTACATTTTCCATCCCGCACCTTCACAAGCTGAACACTTCTTGCCTCCATATTTACCTCTTCCTTCACAGAGGGGGCATTCTTTAGCGGGTGCTTCTACCATGACATAGCCGTCCCCATCACAGGCTGAACAACTGTTTTGTCCTTCACCTTCTTTACCTTTACCATTACAAAGCGCACATTCTCTAGTTTTTTGAGCCATCATTTACACCTGAATCAGAATGAATTCATCCCCTATATAAGTTTCATTATGGACATCGAAGCAATATTATAAATTTTTATTATATGAAACACAAAATTCCGTGAAATGTGGATAAAACTTATATATTCGCAAAGATAAACCTCAAACATGAGCTTATTCAAAAAGACTCTTGAAGATCTTAGAAACATCAAGACTGTGATAAGTGATGAAGGCGATATTGAATTCCCAGAGGGATATCTAGCAAAAACAGTTCAGGCTCTTGTTCTCGAAAAGAAGAACAATAATACATGACGAGGACAAAAGGAGCAGCCTATCATAACTTTTCTATCAAAAATCTTTTCATTTCTTCTGAGCTGGTATTGAAACCACCTCCTTGGGCGAATTTATTAGTTCCGCCGCCGCCTCCACCAAATTCTTCTTTTGCCTTTTGAATAATTCCTTCTGCACTCACACTTTCGATCTCATCACCAACACCTATCACAGCACTGAGTGTTTCTCTCTCATTGATTAATATTATAACTTCTTCGTCTTCAACTTCATCTTTAGCTTTGTGTGAAAGCATATCAGTATCATCAGTTGAAAGAATTTGGACTAAAAGATCAAAATCACCTTTGTCGTATCTTTCAAAGTTTTGTAATTTTTCTTCTATCTTTTTAGATTCGAGTTCTTTTACTTTTTTTTCCATCTTTTTTAATTTTCTCTTTAAATGTCTAACTTTCTTTGGAAGGTCTTTCGAACCAGTTTCTAATATATCAAGAGCTCTCAAAACCGATCTTTTTTCTTTATAGTCTTTAGTTAGTGCTTCGTCCCCGATCGAAAAAGTTATCCTAGTAACTCCCTCTTGTAGTTTCTTTTTATCGTGTATCCTTATCCTACCAACTTCAAGAGTATTGTTTAAGTGGGTGCCACTACAAACGCCTCTATCCCAGTCTTCTACTTCTATTATTCTTACTTTTTTTCCTCTTGGTATCTCTTTAGCAAAGGCTATCTCATCCGATTTTTCAACTTGTTTTTTATCTAAAATCTTCCAACGGACATTTCTATTTTCTAATATGACCTTGTTACAAAGTTCCTCCATCTTCAATAATGTTCTTTTATCAACATGTGTTTCAGTTTCAAAATCTATACGGACCTTTTTTTCACTGATATCAAAGCCTGCATAATCTATTTCTTTTAAGACTTTTCTTCCAGAACCATAAACTATATGAGCTCCTGTATGGGCTCGCATGCAATAATATCTAAAATCATCATTTATATCTCCCTTGACTTCTTTTCCCACTTCTAGCCCATGATCTTTCTGGTCGAGAAGATGAAATATTTTTTCTCCTTCCTTTTTTAAATCTATCACTTTATATCCCTCAATAGTTCCTTTATCCGCTGGTTGACCACCTTCCTCTGGATGAAAATAAGTATTATCCAATACTATTTCATTTCCCATTACCTCTTTCACTTCACTAGTAAAAACAGTTTTCCTAGGTTCTTTCCAGAATCGTGGTCTATATGACATAAAGGTATAGATTAAAAGAAAAGGTAAAAAGGTTTCGATCAGTCAATTTCCCAAATGAATTTCCCGTTTTCCATCACAGTTTCTCCGTCCATTTCCACTCTACCTTCAGACATATCTTTGATTATATCCATATGGATCGCACTGTCGTTACCTTTACCGTCGTCTCCGACTGATCTATTGATGGCTCTTCCCAGGGCTAAATGAATTGTATCTCCCATCTTTTCATCGAAGAGCATATTTTTAGTAAATTTCTTAATTGCCCGGTTCGTACCTATACCTAATTCACCTAGTCTTTTTGCTCCTTCATCAGTTTTTAATAGATTGTCTAATAAACCCTCGTTCATTTCTGCAGAATATTCCACTACCTCTCCTTCTTCAAATTTCAGCCTGACTTCTTTGATCTCTCTACCCATGTATATTAGTGGTTTATCGAAGTATATCTCTCCTTCAACACTGTCTGGTATAGGGGCAGTGAAAACCTCACCACTAGGTAGATTGAATTTACCGTCTGAATTAACACCTAAATTATTTTTAATGGACATAGTCAATTCTGTTTCCTCACCTTCAATATAAACCTCATCTGATTCATCCATCTTTTCTTTCAATATCTGTTGTTTGTCGTGTATCTCCTGCCAATCCCTTATTATGGCTTCCCAAACAAAATCTTGATATTCAGCCAAAGACATCTCAGCTAATTGTGCCAAACTGTTGGTTGGAAAAACAGTCAAACAAGTCCTTTTATCTTGTATTATCTCACTCAAAGGTTTTCTTACCTTGGAATATTTCGAAAGCAATTCACCTGGAACATCGTTTAAAGCCTTTAAATTTTTATCCGATCTTATTGAAATGAATACATCGCTCTCCTCAAAGAGCTTCAATGTATGTTCAGGAGTTTTAAACTCACCGTCAAAATTTCGAAGATAACTCCTACTTTTTTCATTAGAAGAATACAATGTTATCGGATGTGCTCCTCTTTTTCCTATTTCCTCATGTAGGGCTATAACCAATTCTTCTGCTTCAGGATTGGTCGTGATCACTACCTTATCGTCTTTTTCCATCTCAGTACTCCATTCAGCTATGATCTCGGCATGTTCTCTTATTCTTTTATCCATATTGATCCACCTTTTTAAGTCTTAAAGCCCAAAAAAATTGAAACGTTATAAATGCTTCGAAAACAAATCATTATCTTTTTTACAAAACGAAAATTGTTTTTAGTTACCTCTTGTTATCATTTGCAGATAAAATGGGCAAGCAATCGATGGACGAAATTGAAAAAGGGGATGAAGTAAAGGTCATCAAGGGAAAAAACTCACATCAGGGCATCGTTATGCCACATCACCGTTTTAGCAAAGATAATATTCTCACTCTAAAACTAGAAAGTGGTTACAATATAGGGATTGAAATAGATGATGATTGTGAGATAAAACTGATACAAAAAGCAGAAAAAAAATCTTTAGAAAAGAAGAGAAAAACAGAACTTGAGATCGATAAAAACAAACCCAAAATTTCGATACTCGGTACAGGGGGAACGATAGCTAGTTACGTAGAATATAAAACAGGGGCAGTTCATCCAGCTCAGGATGAAAACGATGTCCTTTATTCTAATCCTAAAATTGCCGATAGATGTAATCCAGACGTAGAAATACTATTCAGCAAGCTAAGCGAGGATATATCACCAAAAGATTGGATTAAACTTGCAGATAAAGTGATAAAAAAGTTAGAGGATGAGGAAGCAGAAGGTGTTGTTATATCTCATGGAACAGATACTCTGGGGTATACGTCTGCGGCCCTATCTTTTTTACTAGAAGGGTTATCAAAGCCTGTCGTTCTTGTGGGATCACAGCGTTCAAGTGATAGACCTTCTAGCGATGCATATCTTAATCTTCTTGGAGCTATCGAGATGGCAAAATCGGGAATTGGGGGTGTTTTTGTGGTGATGCATGAAACCATTTCTGACAAAAAATGTGCTGTTCATAAGGGAACAAAGGTAAGAAAGATGCATACTAGTCGAAGAGACGCGTTCAAATCTATAAATACCGATCCTATAGGATATATAAATCCCAAAACAAAAAAGGTCAATATAGAAAATAGACCAAAGCAAAAGAAGAAGAAATCACTGAGAAGAAGAGGTAATATGGTAGAAAATGTTTCCCTCCTGTACGTAAATCCAAGCATAGATGAATCCACATTGGAATCAGTAAAAGATAAAGATGGTATCGTGATCGCTGGAACCGGTTTGGGTCACATCAAATCAGATCTCATACCACATATCCAGGAACTTATCCAAGACGGTATACCTATTGTAATAACCAGTCAATGTATATATGGTACAGTTAACAACCACGTTTATTCTAGCGGAAGAAAACTTCTTGAGGCGGGTGTACTCTCGGGGCATGATATGCTTCCAGAAACTGCACTGGTCAAACTTATGTGGGCACTAAGTTTGGAAGAAGATACTGAGAAAATAATGAGAAAAAACATCGCTGGAGAGATAAATGATAGGAGGGAAGTGTGATACAATGAAAGGAGATTACGAAGATCTTGGATTGAAAGTGGGATTAGAGATCCATCAACAGTTAGACACTGATAAACTATTCTGTGCCTGTCCATCCAAACTTGTAGAGGAGAGCGGAAAAGAATTGGTAAGAGAGTTAAAGCCTACAAAAAGCGAACTAGGAGAGATAGACAGGGCTGCTTTGATGGAAGCTCAAAAAGGACTAAGATTTAGATATCAAGCTCCAAAAGAGGCAAGTTGTTTGGTTGAATTAGACGAAGAACCTCCTAGAGGACCTAACGATGAAGCTCTAGACTTAGCTTTAACCATGGCTATCTACATGAATGCTGACATATTAGATGAAATCGATTTTATGAGAAAGATTGTGATCGATGGTTCTAATACCACTGGTTTCCAACGAACGGGACTATTTGCAACCAATGGATCTTTACAAGTTAACAGCAAAGAGATAGGAATTCCTACTATGTGCTTAGAAGAAGATGCTGCAAGAAGTATTAAGGAAAAAGAAAAAGAAAAAACTTATCGAGTAGATAGATTAGGAATTCCTCTTGTTGAGATAACTACAGACCCCGATATGACCTCTCCTGACGAAGCTAAAGAGGTAGCACAAGCCATAGGAGGACTTTTCCGAGGTACGAAAAAAGTAAAAAGAGGTATAGGAAGTATTCGAGAAGATCTAAATGTGTCTATCGAAAGAGGAGCAAGGATCGAACTTAAAGGTGTTCAAGAGCTCGATATGATACCTGAATATGTAAAAAAAGAAGTCGATAGACAGATCAAACTCATAGAAATCAAAGATAGGTTAAATTCTAAAGAAGCCCATATAAAAGAAAAAATTTACAACGTAACCGACAGCTTTGAAGAATGTACAAGTGGTATAATTAAACGTAATCTGAAAGAAGGTAAAGGAGTCCATGCTGTAAAACTATCTGGATTTGATGGTGAATTAAGAGGTGATGACGGAGAAGCGCTCCTCGGCCCTGAACTAGCAGAATATGCTAAAAAAACTGGAGTGGCGGGAATATTTCATAGTGATGAACTACCTAAATATGGAATTGAGAAAAAAGAGATCAAAAAAGTGGCGAGAAAACTAGATATAAAAGAAAAAGACGCATTTGCTCTGGTAACTGCTCATGAAAATAAAGCTAAAGAGGCCCTTGAGAAAGTTAAAGATAGGGCAAAAAAAGCACTTGAAGGAGTTCCTGAAGAAACTAGACAAGCTAAACCAGATGGTACTAGTGTTTTTATGAGACCACTAGCCGGAGAGGCAAGGATGTATCCTGAGACTGATATACCTCCTGTACGAATAGATGGAGAACGGATAAAAAGATTAAAGAAAGAATTACCTGAAAGACCTGACGAGAAAATAGAGAGGTTCCAAGAAGAATACGATCTTAATAAACAACAAAGTGAGCAACTTTTCAGAAAAGGGTATGACTTGCTATTTGAAGAATTGGTCAAGATATGTGATGATCCTTCTGTTGTAGCTAACACCTTTTTACACACTTACCCAGAGTTAGAAAAAGAAGATCTAGATACTGATAAAATCAAAACAGATGATATCCACACACTTTTTGAAAAATTTGCTGAAGGGGAATTCGCAAAAGAAGGGATCTCTGATCTCTTAAAAGAGATTGCAGAAGGTAAAACTGTTGATGAAGCTATTGAAAGCACAGGGTTGGGAAGAATAGGTGAGGAAGAGATAAGGGAAATAATAGAAAAAACAGTTGAAGAGAGGTTAGATTTCGTTAAAGAGAGGGAAATGGGGGCGATAGGACCATTAATGGGTGTTGTTATGGAAGAATTAAAAGGGAAGGCTGATGGAGAAAAGGTTAGTGAAATATTAAAAGAAAAAATCAGAAATAGAATAGGATAAAGATGAGAGAAAAAATAAGCGAATTGAAAGAAAACGAAGACGTTCCTGCGCTGATTAATATCCTCGAAAAAGGAGATAAAAAAGAAAGAGCCGAAGCTGCAAAAGCTTTAGGTATGATCGGAGCTAGCGGTGCTCTTCCCATACTGCTAGAAAAAGCCGAAAAGGATAAAGAAGGCACCGTTAGAGCTAATTCTATATTAGCTCTCAGTCACTATGGATTTGATAGCGTAGAGAAAATCTTCAAGGAAGCTTGCGAAGATGATGATTGGAAAGTCAAACATGATGTAGCAATAGCTATGAGGTCTTATGGAGAGAAATTCAAAGAAGAGCTTTATTCACTCATTGAAGATGATGAGATAGAAGTAAGAAAAAAAGCTATTGAATCACTAGGTATTGTAGGATCAAAAGATGATATTCAAAAGATAGCAGAGTACGTAGAAAATGAAAGACTGAAAAAAGTGGCTGTAGAAGCGATCAGCAGGATAGGCAGTGAAAAAGCCATTGATATTTTAACTGACGTTTATTCTGAAGAGGATCAAAATATCCGAGAATTAGCGGTTAAAGGAGCAGGAAAGATAAATGACGAGAGATCGCTTTCTCTCTTGATAGAAGCCTTAGAAGACGAGAGTTGGAGGATAAGAGAAGAAGCAGCAAATTTTTTGGGAAAACTAGAAAATAAAAAAGCGATCTCTCCACTTCTTGAAAGACTTGATGACGAAAATTTCCATGTGTTAGAAGCCTCGATCAGAAGTTTGAGTAAGATCGATGGTGAAGATGTGTTAAAAGAGATAATAAATCTATATGATCACCGGTCTCCAGAAGTCAGAATTGCGATAACAGATGCTCTTATAAATATCAGTGAGGATGTGCCCTCTAAATTTCTGATAAATTTTCTTGAAAGTGAAGAAAACCCAAGAGTACTTTGGTCATTATCAGATGCATTGGTAGGTTTATCCCGAGAAAATCTTAAAAAATTAGAAAAGAAATTATCTAGTCTTGAAGATGAGAAAAGGATATTCTTACTTGTTGGTTTAGCTAAAACCGGAAAAGTCATTCATCCTGATGAATTGATATCAACCCTCGAATCGGATAGATGGAAAGTCAGACAAAAAGTTATCGAAGCATTAGAAGAAATAGATATCGAAGAGTTGAGTAATCGAAACCGAAAAAAGATTCTTAAAAAACTTAAAGATAGATTGAACGACAATGATAAGTGGGTAAGAGCTCGGGCAGTTAAAACAGCTTCTCATCATATTTCAAGACTAGATGAAGAACTATCAGAAGAAGAAACGAAACGTTTAAAAGAAGAGATTTACAGATTGAAAGAAATGGAAATGGACGAAGATGTTTTAGAAGAGATAAAAAAAGCTCAAGAGCTTATAGGATGAATTTCATGATTAAGGTGGTAAAATGATGGATGAAAAATTCATGATGGTATTAACGACCGTAGGATCAGAAAAACATGCGGAGAAGATTTCCAAAGAACTCGTGAATAAAGAGTTAGCAGCTTGTGTACAGGTCCTTGGACCTATGAAGAGCACTTATAAGTGGAAAGAAGAACTCCAAGTGGATAAAGAATGGATGTGTTTCATTAAAAGCCGGAAAGATATCTTCGAAGAATTACAGAATAAAATAAAATCCTTACATCCATACGAAAATCCAGAAATCATATCCTTTGATATATCACATGGAAGTAAAGAATATCTTTCTTGGGTTGATGAAAATACAAAATGCTTTAATTAGGGGGCAAAAATCTTATTAAAATAGATAATTTCTATAGTTACTATCATGAATCAAGAACTAGCTCTGACTATTACCATACTTCTTTCTGCAGCCTTCATACCTTCTTTAATTTATTTAGTGTGGATAAAAGGTACAGAAAAGTACAATAAAAGAAGCTGGTTAAAATTAGGCTTTACTTTTTTATGGGGTGCTATATTTTCTGTCGTTTTGGCAATAATACTTTCTTACATCATGGTCGGATTTATTTCACTTCCATCCATTCAAAGAGAGTACGAATTTTTAGCCGATGAAACCATACAAACACTAATATTAGTTTGTATAATCGCACCTTTTGTTGAAGAATTTACCAAAGTTATGGGTCTTTTTTATGTCAAAAATTCCCTCGTAGATAAAGAATCTGGCTTGATCTTTGGAGCCTCGTGTGGCTTAGGATTTGCCGCTACTGAAAATCTTCTATATGAGAGTTCAACCTATTTGGCAGAGGGTTTTGGTGTTGCATTTATCAGCATCGTTGTTCTAAGAAGTATAGCAAGCACACTACTTCATGGAAGTGCGAGCGCCATGGCAGGATATGGGATTACTAAAAGTAAATTTGAAGGGAAACATCTTTTTATACCGTATTATCTTCTAGCTGTATTCATGCATGGTACTTTCAATTTCCTGGCCTCACTTGACTTAATAGTAACAGGTAATATCTCCTTCTTCGCTATCTTATTAGCCATATTGTTTTCTATATTTTCTATAAGATTTGTACGTAAAAAAATAATCACGCTTGAGAGAGGTATATAAAAATGGATCTAGGAAACTTATCAGAAGTTGAATTCCCGGTGAAAGGAAAAGATCAACAAGAAATAATGAAATCTTTAAAGACATATAGAAATAAAGATTTTACTTTTAACTCTGGAAGGATTCTTGGATCGATGTGTACCGAGCCTCTTGATCCTGCAAAGGATGTTTATAAAGAATTCTTAGAATCTAATCTTGGTAATCCGGGTCTTTATCCTGGAACTAAAGAGATAGAAGGTCTTGTTCACTCTATCGTAGCTGATTTGATAAATGCCGATGGAGCTGAAGCTCTTTCTGTTGGAGGGGGAACAGAAGCGAATATAATAGCTCTTTGGAGGGCACGAGAAAAAAGTGGAAAGAAAAAAGTATTACTCCCTGAAAGTGCACACTTTTCTTTCAAAAAAGCCTGTTCTCTTTTAGATATGAGACCTGAATACATACCTCTAACTGATAACCAAAGGATGGATGTAGAGGTATTAAAAAATAAAATCGATACTGATACGGCCGCGGTAATCGCGATAGCTGGAACGACAGAACACGGTACAATAGATCCTATAGAAAAGATAGGAGAGATCTGTGAAGATATCCATTTACACGTTGATGCAGCTTTTGGAGGTTTTGTGATCCCTTTCTTGAAAGAATTGGGTTATGAATTGCCTGATTTTGATTTTCAGATCGAAAATGTAAATACTATGACATTGGATCCACACAAGATGGGCATCGCACCAGTCCCATTTGGCTTATTTTTTTCAAGAAAAAGTAGTAATATATCTATAGAATCACCTTATCTGACAGGAAAAAATCAGAAAGGGATAAGAGGAACAAGAGCGAGCGCATCAATCCCTGCTTTCTGGGCCACTTTAAATCTTTTAGGAAAAAAAGGCTACATGGATATCGTCTCAAGCTGTATGGAAAAGACACATTTTCTTGTTGATAAGATGATAGATGTTGGGTTTGAGCCTATCACTGATCCAACGATGAACATAGCTTCTTTTCACGTTGAAAATCCTAAAAAAGCGGTAAATTACTGTAAAGAAAATGGTTGGCATATATCTCGAACTGTCCAACCGCCAGGATTAAGATTTGTTGTTATGCCCCATGTGACCAAAGAATCTATTGTTAAAATAGTAGATCTGTTGAGTGATCACTCATGACTGGAAGCAAAATAGGTAGTTTAGAATTCAACATAAAAAAAGCCAAAAAAGAATTAGATGAAATCGGAGCTGAAAAGTTATTAATACAGCTTCCAGAGGGACTAAAACCAAGAGTGATAGATTTTGCGGAACTCTTCGATCAAGAAGTCACGATATGGGGAGGTACCTGTTATGGTGCATGTGATCTCCCTAAAAATATAGGCGACCATGATGCTCTTTTGCATGTAGGTCATTCAGAGATCCCAAACTTAGATGCAGATTACCCTATAGTGTACTTACCTGGAAAAAGTACTATTTTTCGATCTCCACCTGATCGGCTCTTTGAAAAGCTTGATAAAAAGGTAGCTTTGTATGCCCCTATACAGCATGTTCATCAGTTAAATATCTTAGAAAAGATCTTATCAGAAAAATCATTAAAACCAATCCATGGAAGTGGAGATCAGCGGGTCAAACATCCGGGCCAAGTCTTAGGTTGTAATTATTCAGTCAAAGTTGAAGATGCAGATCATCATCTTTACTTAGGTACTGGTAAATTTCATCCCTTGGGCTTATCTTTATCTCTGAATGAGAACATTTTGACTTATAACCCATATACTCAGGAAATTGACGAAATAAATGAAAAGGATAGAGATAAATTTAAAAGAAAAAGATTCGCTTCCATATCTAAAGCTGAAGAATGTTCTAAGATCGGCATCATAATTTCAAATAAAAAAGGACAATCTAGATATGAACTGGCGAAAGAGTTGTTAAGGAACAGTAAAGATAAAAATTTAAAATCAGTCTTGATAGAACTAGATGAGATCAAAAAGAAGAGTATGACAAATTTTCAATTGGATTGCATAGTCAACACAGCTTGCCCTAGAATAACTCTAGATGATTCGGATAAATTTGATCCAATAATCCTGAGCCCTGATGAATTTAGGGTTGTCTTAAAAATAAAAGATTGGGAAACATTGAGTGTTATAGATGAAATATACTGATTAGTTAAACTAACACTCGTTTTATTCCTCTTCTTTATCAACTTCGATCAAGTTACCTCTTTCTTTGTAAGTCGTTACGATCATCATGGAAGAGACGTCATCAACACCATCTAATTGAGATATCTCCTTTGTCAGAAATTTTTTCATATGATCGTAATTTTGGAATCTAGCTTTGATAACAAAATCAACTTCTCCAGTCACTAATAGAACATCTTCTACGTTTTGGAACTGGGAGATTTCGTTGGCTATCTTATCAGATTTTTTAGTATCAATATTTATAGAGATCAACGAACTGACTCCCCTTCCTTCGTAGTAACTAGACAAGACTTCTTCGTATTCATCTTCATTTTCGATTTTTGTCATAGTGATCACATCTTGCTGTGTTTATCAGAATGCTTTAATTATAATTTCCGGTTTCGATCATCTCAAATAGACGTGGATCCAAGTTCTTCTTGGATATCTTCGTACACCTGCTGTAATAGATTCTCAAAATCTTCATTTTCATATTCCACGTATCTTCCTAATCCACTTTGAATTTTTGCTTTATATGAGTCGTTTTCTTTGATTATTTCGATAGATGCGAGGGTTTCTTCCATCCAGTCACCTCTTAAATGGGGGTTAATAGGGGAGTCTATTTAAATCTTTCTAACCTAAACTGAAAAAAGAAGTTATTACAGAAAAAGTGAAAAAGAAGTTATTAACCTTCTTCTTTTTCCTCTTCTTCAACAAGGAGATCAACAGCTGGTGTTCGGGAATAGGTAGGAGTCCTTTTCGAAGTCTCCGGTTCTTCATATTCTCCGATGTGCTGCCAGGGCCAGATACGACTTATATGGTCAACTCTAATATATACCTCTTTAAGATTGACACAGACCCAATCTACGAAACCATAATCTTTTTCGGCTGACCCCTTTGATTCTTTTCCAGTGTTTATTTCTAACGTCGACCAATTTATTTCAGAACTCGGTCCTTCACAAACCTCAGTGAGAACAATAGTGTCATCGTCAAATTCTTTTAATCTTCCTAAAAATGCTTCACCGTCTTCCATAACTGTTATCAATCTTTTTCCTTTCAATTTTTTGAGCTTCTTTTCCATCAATGTTGATATTATATTATCACTTGTCATTAGATTGTTTCTGCTTCATTATAAAATTTTTGAGATGGAATCAAAATTTATCGTTTAACTAAAATATTCAGACACCTCTTTCAATCTTTCAATAATATCGATATGTTGTGGACAACTATCCATACATTGACCACATTCAACACAATTAGAGGCTCTAGAATCTTCATTCATCCTTTCGTCCCACATCTTTTTATATTTATCAAATTCATCGTATATCTCCGATTCATTGTATATACGGAAATTTCTAGGGATTGACACATCATTAGGACATGGAACACAATAGTTACAACCTGTACACTCGACCGGTGATATCTCCATGTATTTTTTTGCTACTTTATTGATTATTTTTTTATCTTTTTCAGTCAGAATATCTTCACCAGATTCTGAAGCGTAGCGAACGTTTTCTTTGACCTGTTTCAGTTCGCTCATACCACTGAGTACAAGAGAGACCTCAGGTTGATTCCACAACCACTTCAAAGCCCATTCAACAGGAGAACGATCAGTTTCCGCTTCACTCCAGATCTTTTTTATTGAAGTCGGAGGTTCTTTGGCTAATTTGCCTCCTCTCAAAGGTTCCATTATAACAACACCAAGACCTTTCTCAGCAGCGTATCTTAATCCTGACTTTCCTGCCTGAAAATCCTGATCGAGATAATTATACTGAATTTGACAGAAGTCCCAATCATATGTATCTACGATCTCCTTAAAAGTCTCAAGATCATCATGGAAAGAAAACCCTAGATAATCTATTTTGCCTTCATCTCTTTTATCCTTCATCCACTCAAAAATATCGATATCTACTGACTGTAATTCATCCCAACGTTTTTTGTTAAGGGAGTGAATCAAATAGAAATCAATCTTTTCAATGTCAAGCTTTTTTAGTTGTTCTTCAAATATTTCATCAGGATCATCAGCTTTTTCTATCTCCCAAGAAGGTAATTTGGTCGCAACTTTAACCTTTTTTCGATAGCCGTCTTTGAGTGCCTTTCCAACAAGCGTTTCACTGTTACCTTCATGATATGGCCAAGCAGTATCTATGTAATTAACCCCGTTATCAAATGCCCACCTGATCATATCAATAGCTTCATCTTCTTTGATATTTCCTCTATCTTCATTCTCAACGGGAAGTCGCATCGCCCCAAATCCAAGTGCAGAAGGTTTCCAATCGATTTTTCCAAAATTTCTATACTTCATATTTTTACCCCAAATTGGTTTGAGAAATATATCACATAAAAAATTCCAAAACCAAGTATTTATAATCTTGTATCACAAATGAAAAAACTCTTTTGTGGGCTATTCATCCATATCTAGCTCTCTCAACACAGTAATTATTAACCATATCCCAACAAGAATTGATATCAAAAATACGAATGGTGCAAAGACACCTTCTTCACCAGATAGAACTAAGAGCGCAGATCCCATTATTATAGAAGCGGCAATTATCGTATAACTCAACCTAGTCGAGACCGATTCCAGTCTTCTCTCGATATCTTCTATCCCTTTATGTTCAATTTCTATTTTAAGTTCGCCTTTTTCTAAGTTATCTAAAACACTGCTAGCTCTATCAGGAAAGTTCATAAAAAGATCTTTATAATTAGATGCCGAGTCAAGAAGTTTAACTGCTTGTTTCTTTGGATGGTATCTCTCTATTATAACTTCTTCTACCACAGGTTCCGATGCCTTGAAAAAGTCAAATTCAGGGTGGAGTGTTGTACATATACCTTCCGTCTCGGCTATGGCACGTTCCATCAAAAGGAAATCTACAGGTAAGGTTATATTATGTGTCCGAACTATTTCCATGATCTCGTTATCTAGCCCTTCTTTTAGCATTAGGCCAGGTTTGTTTTTATAAAGGTGTAAAACATTCTCTAGATCCCATCTGAGATCTTCCTCATCGAATTCTCCATGAACTTGCCCTATATCCAAAAGTATATCCTTGGCTTTATCAATATCTTCTTCGAACATGGCAATAAATATATCTATAAGTTTATTCCTCATCTTGTCGCTAAATCTACCTATAGCTCCAAAATCTAGTAAAACTAAAGAGCCTTCATCTTCTATAAAATGTATATTTCCTGGTGAGGGATCTGCATGAAAAATACCATGTATAAAAAATTGTCTCATCATATTCCTAGCGAATTTTTCTGATATCTCTTTCTTAAGATCTTCGGGATAATCTCCATCGATTAAAGTTCTCATGCTGGTGGCTTCTACATTTTCCAAGACGAGTACCTTTTTAGTCAAGTACTCCCAGTGAACTTTAGGAACATATATATCAGGTTCATCTTCAAAGGCATTGTAAAATCTTTGAGCATTTCTAGCTTCAACTGTGTAGTCGAGCTCTTGCTCTAACATATTTTTAAATTCTTTAGTCACCTCATGAGGTTGATAGATCTCTGTTTCAGGATAAACATCTTCAAGTATCCCCGTAAATCTTTCGATCAATTCAAGATCAGCCTCTACATTTTCGATGATACCGGGTCGCTGTACTTTAACTACGACTTCCTCCCCTGTTCTCAATTTCGCCTCATGTACTTGTCCTATCGAAGCTGCGGCAATAGGTTCGTCATAAAACTCTTCAAATATTTCTTCTATATCATATTTAAGTTCTCTCTCGATTATTTCTCTAGCTTTTTCTCCAGAAAACGGCCTCGCTTCGTCATGTAGTTTCCTCATCTCCTCAGCAAAATGAGGCGGAATAAGATCAGGCCGCATACCCAAGAATTGACCTAATTTTACAAATGCTGGACCTAAATCCTCGAATAGCTCTCTCAATTCATGAGCCTCAATATCCTCCATCGTACTCTCTAGTCGCTCGCTCATCCTAGATCTCGAGAGAAAACTAGTCAAACCCAGTTCTCTAACAAAGTCCTGAATTCCATGCTTTCTGAATATTTGAACCAATTCTCTGATCCTTTGTATCTTTTTTGCTCTTTTCATTTCCCTTTCTAAATAGGAATATAACTTGATAAATTTAAGTTTTGTCTTGAAAATTATTTCCTGTTCAATTAGTGCAGTGTAGTTGTCCCGGAAAACAAAAAAAGAAATATTTAACTTAATCAATATGATTACGAGAACTTTTTTGAGTAAGCGTCGGAAATAAAATTTCTAACTAAAGACAAAAAACAAATTTTGTCGAAGAGTAGGAATTTATTCCTACGGGGTTATATCTTCATATATGTTTTTTATTTTATTCAAACTGGCCATTGCCACTTCGCTACTTCAACGACGATAATAGTGATGATAACAAATGCAACTACAAGTCTAGGATCCAATTTAGGTCCTTTTTCCTCTTCCTCGTCGAAATATCGCATCAAACCAGCTGCGGATTGAAAACCTCCACCTTGCTTTTGCTTGGCCATATTCGTATCTAAAATACCCTATCTATTTAATCGTTTCGCTTCAAGGCAACTATCTCATGACTTATTTTTTTATTAAGTAT
>CAZRSB010000049.1:0-14473 GCA_964602715.1 uncultured Thermoplasmata archaeon
CATCTCTATTCATCGTGAATCCATTCAAAGGTAAAAGTATGGCAAAACTCTTCTCTTCTCATCCCCCAACTGAAGAGAGAGTGAAAAGATTAAGAGAGATGGGAAAAGATTTTTCTTATCTATAAATTCATTTTCAACGATTCCATCACTAATCTATAAGTATCAATACCTTTTTGGGTAATCTGTGAGTACAACAGTCTCAGCCCCAGGAAAAACGATCCTATTTGGTGAACACGCAGTTGTTTTCGGAGAGCCAGCACTATCTCTAGCGGTAGATAGGAGGATAACTTGTGAGATATCTTCTAGCAAAAATAAAACTACCGTTAATGGTTATCCAATCAGTAAAAAATATCACAGTTTCATATTAGAATGTATAAATAGAGTTGGAATTGATGAAAAAATAGAGATCAGAACTGAAAGTGATCTACCTAGTGGTGCAGGGATGGGGTCATCTGCAGCTGTCACCGTTTCTAGTATCGGTTGCCTCAAAAAATACAAGGAAAAAGAATTGATAGAAAAAAACATAGCGAAGGATGCCTTCGAAGTGGAATTCATAGTTCAAGGAAATGCAAGTCCTATCGACACCTCAACTTCAACACATGGTAATGCGATAATGATTTCAAAAGATAAAGATGATGAGTTCCTCTGGAGGATTGAAAAAGAAGATAAAGGTTGGAATATCCATCACAGAGATGTTCCAGATGTAGATTTTATAATAGGTGATACGGGTGTTCATTCAAAAACAGCCCCTTTGGTCGAAAAAGTCAAAAAATTTTATGAAAAAAGTAATTTTGCTAGGGAGATAATAAAAGAGATCGGTGAAATCGTTTGTGAAGGTACCTATTTTTTAGGCGAAGGTGAACTAGAAAAAGTCGGTGAACTGATGGATAAAAACCATGAGCTACTTTCAATTCTAGGAGTGAGTCATCCAAAATTAGAGAAACTTGTAAGAGGAGCTAGAAAGTACTCTTATGGGGCAAAACTAACTGGTGCAGGTGGTGGAGGGTCTATGATCGCATTGACTGATAAAGTAGAAAAGGTAGCTGAAGAGATCAAAAAAAGAGGAGGTACCCCTTATATGATAAAACCAACTACAAGAGGCGTGATTGAAGTATGATCTATGTGTTTAAAGGTACTCTCTGCTCGGATTTGTGATCTAGATTTAAAAGGGTTTTATTTTTTTCCTATCGATAGCAACACTTTCTGGTGTCACAGCGATAAAATTTGTTCCTATCCTCGCTATGTCTCCAGAAACTTCATTTGCCACAGCCTTCAATTCTGTCTGCACCCTATCCATTGAATCTTCACTACCAGCTATACCTTCGATATCTACCATAAGAATATTACCGTTATATACTTCATCTGTGATATCTCTAACGTCTTCATATCTGTGTATCTCTGCAATTTTGATCAGGATATCAGCATCGAACAGATCTCTATCTTCTCCTTCATCAGCCATCTGAGTGAGATCAATATATTCTTCGCCTCCTAAATCTCCACTTTTTCCTTTTTTATTTTTCTTCAAATGAGTCTTTTTCTTGAGGAAGTCTCCTATCATGGCGTTCACGTCCGACAATGTGATTGTTGACTACCAATAAAAATCTATCGGAAGTAAAAGCGCTTTTTTTAAGATATTTCATCTACTAAAAAACTTCAAAGAGTTATAGGAGCGGAAAAAGTTAATATCACCTTCTTTCATAGCCATACGTCAAACATGAAGCAGGCGTGATCTAGTCTGGTAGGATCTGAGCCTTCCAAGCTCATTGCCCGGGTTCAAATCCCGGCGCCTGCATTCCTCCCACGCTTATCAAATAATTTCCTAATCTTTCTTTGTTGAGGATTGATTTTATATTATACAAGTTTATTCTCCAAAACATGAAACCTATAATGATCGGGGTCGCTTGGCCCTATGCAAACGGACCCATACACATTGGACAAGTCGGCGGAGCTTATCTCTCCCCAGATATATTCAGACGTTACCATAATATGAAAGGAAATGAGGTACTAATGGTATCTGGTTCCGATCAACATGGTACTCCAGTTACTGTAACAGCAGAAAAGGAAGGATTAACACCTAAAGAAACTGCGGAAAAGTATCATAGGATAAACTCCAACGCGCTGAAAAATCTTGATGTGGATTTTACGCTCTTCACTTACACGATGAATGAAACACACAAAAAAGTAGCGAGAGACATATTCAGAACTTTATATGAGAAGGGTCACATCTATCTGGATAATATGGAAACTTTCTACTGCGGAAATTGTGAAAGATCACTTCCTGACAGATATGTAAAAGGTACTTGCCCGGAATGTGGCACAGAAGAGGTAAAAGGCGATCAATGTGATGAGTGTGGTGAACTATTGGATCCTGAGGATCTCCTCAATCCAAAGTGTATGCACTGTGGTGAAGAACCAAAGATGAAAGAGAGTGAGCATTTTTTTCTAAAACTATCTGGCTTTCAGGATGATTTGGAAAAGTACGTCGCCGACAAAGACCATTGGAAAAAAACCGTCTTGAATTTTACAAAAAGCTGGTTAAAACAAGGACTTAAAGACCGTCCTATATCTCGAGATATGGAATGGGGTATTTCTATACCAGTAGAAGGTTATGAAGAGAAGAAGATATACGTTTGGTTCGAAGCTGTGATAGGATATCTATCAACATCTATCAAATGGTCTGAGGAAACTCAAGGGGATTGGACCAAATTCTGGAAAAACCCTGATGCCGAACATTATTATTTTTTAGCTAAAGATAACATTCCATTCCATACCATAATATGGCCAGCTATTTTGATGGGCTATGATGAAGACCTACAACTGCCATATGACGTTCCAGCAAATCAGTATATGAGAATTGGAGGCGAACAATTTTCTACATCCCGTGGTATAATAGTCTCACTCCCTGACATTTTAAATGACTTTGACAGTGACGCTATTAGATTTTATCTTACTATGATAATGCCAGAAACTAAAGATACTAATTTCGCTTGGGATGAATTTGAAGAAAAAATCAACTCAGAATTGGTCGGCAATCTAGGAAACTTTATACATAGAGTTCTTTCATTCACGAATTCCAATTTTGAAACAGTTCCAAAAGAAAAAAGCATTGAAAAACGCGACGAAAAAGTTATCCGGAAAATAGAGAAAAAAGTCACCGAGATAGATAAAGATATCGGAAATAGAAAATTTAAAGAAGGGCTGAAAAAAATCCTTCAACTCTCAAAAGAAGGAAATAGATATTTCAACGACATGGCACCATGGGAAGACCTCCCTGAAAACAAAAAAAGAGCTGGTACCACTATCAATGTTTCGTTAAGATTGGTTAAAGCCCTAAGTGTTACTGCTGCACCTTATTTACCAGATAGTATGGATACTCTTTGGGATTACCTTGCACAAGAAGGTAGCGTTCACGATCAAGAGTGGAATGAGGCTCTAAAACCAGTAGAAGAAGGAACTATTTTACCAAAACCAGAACCCCTTTATGATACGATCGATCTAGAAGATATGAAAGAGAGGGCAGAGCTATCTAACGCTCTAGACAGAGTGGACTTAAGAATAGGGAAGATAAAAAAAGTTAAAGAGCATCCCAATGCAGACAAGCTGTATGTAACGAGAGTAGATATCGGCGATGAAGAAAGAACCCTTGTAGCAGGTTTGAAACCTTATTACAAAAAAGAGGAGATGGAAGACAAAAAAGTGGTAGTTCTAGCGAATCTAGAAGCAGCTACTTTAAGAGGAATAAAATCCGAAGGAATGATGTTAGCAGCTGAATATAAAGATGATGTGTCTCTTTTAGAGCCCGAGGGAAAAATCGGGGAAACTGTCAAAGGTACCAAGATTCAAAGTGAGAAAATATCCTTTAACGATTTTACTGAATACAATTTCAATGTAGTCAAGGTTGAAGGAGAAAAAGTGATCTCAGATAAAAAATACGAGCCCCTAGAAACAATTGATTTTAAGGGTCGATCCGTGGCTCTATTAGGGAAAAACAAAGCGATCGTCCTGGAAGATAGTAAAGGGCCTATAAAAACAGATAAAGATATACCTGCTGGAAGTGAAATAAAATAAAAATGGTTTTTATAGGGTTTTTACCAAGGCCTTCTGCTCTCTCTCCTTTTCTTTTGATACCATAAGAATACCACTAAAGATACAGCTATGACCGCTAGAACAATTCCCGCTATTAATAAAGTACTAGTTTCTTCTTCCACTTCAAACGTTCGGGAGAGAACCAATTGATCCTGGTTGATCTCGTCATCTATCTCCCTTTCTCTGTACTCCATCCAGACTTCCATCTGGTGTTCTCCACCTTCTAAGTCTCTTTTTGACCATTGAAATGTAATAGTCTGTTCTCCCTCTGGCTCTAGATCTTGAACAGTTTGCACGTCTTTGAGTTCATCATTTATGAAAAGACCTAGATTGGCCTCATCTATATGCATATCAGTAGGATTTTCGATTACAAGAGAAGTTCTTTCTGGTTTTTCAGGATCCACGTTGAACTGTTTTTCAGTAAATTCTACATCTCCCTCTTTACCTGCGTAAGCTGTGAATATAAGTTCGCCTTCAGTTTCCTCGTGAATCTGAACTTCTACCTGAAATACATTACTGGTTTCATTCTCTTGTTCCTCAGGCTCGATAGTAGCGTCTAGATCAGTTTGTGCATTTAGCGTCCAATTCTCGGCCACCTCTTCTACAGATGATCCATCTTCAAATTCTCCTGTTATCGTTACAGTATACTCTTCTGTAATGTTTACAAATGGAGTTTCGGGACCTTCTACATCGATCTCCATATAGCGACCATGTGTAGCGGCTTCAGAAGAGAATGGTCCTGCCATAACCATAGCAAACAGTAGAGTAGTGACAATTAAAAATACTGTTAACTTGCTTCCTTTCATTATATCCACCTCTTTTTTCTCATCACATAAATTGCACCTATCACGACTAGTATTACTATCAAAGCCCAATGACTTGTGGAAAGAGATATGGGTTCATCTTTTAGTTTAAATTCTTCACCTTCGAATTCTACGCTGTCCTCTCTTCCTTTCAATTCAGGTAAGGATATTTCTACCTCCGCACTATCTACAATGTCTTCATCTCCTTCAGAGCTGACCACTATATCGAGAGTTTCTGGAATATCTAAACTGTAATATGCAGATTCGGGACTCAATGTTACTTCTATTTCGTCGCTATTTCTTCCTGGTATCTCATCAGTAGTTTCCGTATACGTAACATTCCATCCAGCTCCTTCAAATAAGTTCTCATTTGTAACATCTAGTCCAAAAGCGTCTGGTCCATTACCTATATTCTCTATCTCTACGACATATGTTAGTTCTCCAGGTTCGAATCGACTTTCTACTATATCCTCCTCTAACTCTACGCCATAAACTTGCTTAACATTTATAGGAACAGTTTCTATCTCTTCAACTACTGTGTCTCCATCAAGAGAACGTATCTCAAATCCTGCGGATTCATCAAGAGTTGCATCATCGCTTACATCAATTATCACTTCAACTTCTTCCGTTTCCCTGGGTCCTAAAGGCCCAGTTGTCTCTGGATCAAAAGAGATATCCCAATCGCTTTCAAGGTCGTGTAAGTCATATTCGTCTTCAGTGTAACCATCATTTGTTATTTCTATTGAATATATCACTCTTTCACCCTGTTCCGCAGTTTTTGAGTCTAATTGTTCCTTAACACTTTCAATCCTATACTCCTTTTCAATGCTTAATTGAATATCTCTCTCGATGTGTTGTGTCATTTCAATTTCATCACTGTATGTATATGGCACATACCCGAAATCCCTTTCTATTTCAGTTTCTGTCTCCACTAAATACTCGGCTTCCCTGGGTAAACGTATTTCGAAGTAACCATTTTCATCAGTGCTGAATATATTTCGTGCGTATCCTCTTCTTATATCTATATCTGTTTCTACTCCTTCTCCTTCAGCTGAGACACGACCCTCAAAGATCAACGCCCTGTGGTCCTCTAAAGAGATTTCTATATCTTCACTATAGGCTGGCATTTCAACCATGTCAAAGTAGCTGTAAGATCTTCCCTTTCTTACAGTTGAAGTGTAAATTGAGTAGTCACCATGCAACAGTTCGTCTATCACAAATACTCCAGTTTCGTTAGTCTGTCTTTCATAAATGTCTGGTTCATCTTCTGTTTCATTGGCGATCACATAAATATCCAAGCCTGGTAAAGGCTGTCCTTCATAAGTAACTGTTCCAGTCAAAGTAGCATCTAATATATCTCTATCCAAAGACCATGTTTCCTCAGAGATTGGTGTATTTCTTTCTTTTGTAGTGTGATATCTGACCTCTCTACTCTCGCCATCGATAATCTCTTCAATTATGACATCAACAACAATATCATAGGTGCCATCTACTAAAGAGATGTCGAATAGGCCTGCTGTGTCTGTGGTTGTATTTAATACATAACCAGAGTCTTTGTTTATAAATTGTACAGGTATCTCTTGTCCTATATCTTCTATTTCTGCTTCAACTCTATATGTGGTTTCTAGAGGTATGGTTTCGATCTCTTTGGCTTCGTCTCCTAATTCAAAGCTGAACTGTGCACCTAAATTCTCATCTAAATGTGTTATCCTTGAGGAATAATTACCGGGTTGTAGGTAAGTACTAAACGTTTTGTTTTCGACTGACACAGTTCTTTCTTCAGGACCCTGGAAACTGAGTTCAATATTTTCATCTTTAGCATCTTCTGGAATTTCAATATCTCCAGATACTGGTACTTTAAATTCCGCAAATAAATCCTTCAGTATCAACTGTTCACCAATTTCTACGGACAACTCCTCTGAAACTTCATACTTTGTCCCATCTTCAAAGTAATAATCCCCTGTGATCTTGTATTCGCCAGGTTGGAGATCGATACTATATTGATCTTCTTCTATTGTTATCTCATCTTCAACAGCACCACCTGCTAAAGGCTCAAATTTCAACGTCATATCATCGACTGGATCTCTGCCAAATTCTATATTTCCTTCTACAGTAACATTTTTCGCCCTAATCTCTATATCTCCAAGCTCATCTTCTGCAGGATTCAAAGAGACTATTTTATCCTCATACCCCTCTTTTTCAATTCTAAATTCACAGAGTTTATCCGGTAGGAAGAAACTATATTCTCCATCTATTCGTGTCGATCTTCCTACATTTATATCATTGACCATCACATCCATATGAGTCCGGATTCCTAGATCTTCATCTTCAAATACAGATCCAGTCAATCTCTCTCGCAAAATTCTTCCTGAGACTCTGTATCCTTCTGAAGCATCTATCTCTACTTCCATCTCTTCGTTTAAGTCAATTTCTTTAACGAAGTAATAATCGTTATCTAAATCCGGACCTTCCATATCTCCAGGATCTGGTAAATCACGCTGTTTCCAACCATAGATAGTATATTCTCCTGCTGGTAAATAAGTCCTAAATCTACCTTGTTTGTTAGTTACCATATAATGTTCTCGGCCTTTTTCGTCCAAAATGAATACCTCTGATCCATCCAGAATCCCTTCTTCCGAGTCAACAGTTCCTGTCAATTTATATGCTCTTTCAAAATCAGCCTGGTGATAAACAGACCCATCTACTTCTACACTTTCTAAATGTGCTGATGCTTCCTCGTTTTTCCTGTTCAAACCATAAATATGATAATAACCTCTAGGAATAGATACACTAAATTCTCCTGTTTCTTCAGTAACAATTTCTCTATCATATTCATCTCCTAAAATCTGCAATGTCTGATGTGGAATGGGGTCACCGTTCTGCTCGGCAACACCCTCAAACATAAAACCTTTTGTTACATCTATATCTAGATAATATGATTCTTCTTCCCTTAGATCAATATTCTCAGGACCGTATCTCAAAGCATAGTCTTCTTCCTTAACTCTTAAGCTATATTCCCCTGGAGGGACTCCTCCGATCTCGTATTCTCCATCACGAAGATCTACTTCTTTACTTATACCTGTGTCTTCAAGTATCAATGTAACAGTCTCTCCTTCTAGCTCCTGTTCATAAGATATTTCACCTGTAATATTTCTAGACGGTACAGCTATGTCCTGAGACTGTTCCATCCCTGGATCGATTCTAATGCCCTCATAATCTTCAACACCCGTTACGGTGGTCTTGAGTGTGTATTTTCCAGGATTTACATTTTCAAATGAATAATGTCCTTCTTTGATATCAGCAGTATAATTCAGGTCTGAATGTTCATTTACAAAATAAACCTCTTCTTCGTTCTCGATCAAAGTATCATTTTCTTCAAATTCTCCATCCCCTTCTGTATCTACGAAAACTCTACCTGACATCTGTCCACTTTCAACTTCAAAATCATGGTCCAATAAATAATCAGGATGACCGTCACCAGTTCGATCTATATCTACCCTCATAGCCTGTTCTTCGCTTATTTCGAAATCTTCATTTCCTAATAATACCTCTTCTTCTAAATATTCATTAGGGTTTCCTCCAGTAGAAACTACTACTGTTATATCTCCTTCCGGCAATACGACTTTATAATTTCCATCTTCATCTGTTCTTGTTGTATCGCGTGGGGTACCTCGTCCAGCAGTCGTATCTAGAACTGTTACCTTGGCGTCAGATATCGGCTCGCCTTCTTCATTGTGTACTTGACCTTCTAATATCGCCCCATCATAATACCTCAAAAATACTACTCCTTCCCTCATATAACTCGCAGAAGAATCATCGATCGTTACATTTTCATCGTCTCTGTATTCAACAGCCTCTTCATAAGGTATTGCCTCCCTAGCTTCCCTTAATTCTGTCATGGTGAGTTCTTCTAATTCCTCTTCAGAATAAGGGAACCTATAGGCTGTTCTGTGTACTTCATTGAAATGCCTCAGATTCCATCCCGGCATCGATGGAGCATCTGGATCATGAATACCTGGCATACCATCATCAGGCGCTGCACCCATTCCAGGATCCATTCCAGGACCCATTCCGGGGTCCATATCCATTCCAGGATCTTCTTCCTCAAGATCAACATTACCTTCAGGGTTATCGTTATTTTCGAAACTAGCAGTTTCGATGTCTCCCATGTCTATTTCTCCATCATCAGGCATATCTCCTGGATCCATTCCGGGGTCCATACCCATGCCTGGATCCATGCCCATTCCAGGATCCATACCGGGGTCTTCTTCTTCCTCAAGATCAACCTCTTGTAGGCCATAACCCACAAAGATCCTGTATAAAGCTGAATTGTAGAACATCTCTTGATAACTGATATCATAATCCATGATCTGTACATCTGGTGGGACTTCCTCAGGATCTTCATAAGAGGCGCCATCATCGCCGATCATTTCTATCCTATAGAAATCAATAGGAACTCTTCCCATAAAACCTTCATCTACGCGGAAGCCACCTAAAAATGCAGGTGCATGAAATATTCCTGTATCTTCTGCACTGCGTGGTAGCATACGGGAATCAACAGCAAAATAACCCATCCTGTTCTCTAATCTTTCATAACCCGATTCTAAACCTATTCTCCTATAAAGTGTAGAAAGAGTATCTAAATCTGCTTCTGACAGTGTACCCATGATCATGGCCCATCTGAGGTTTCTCGTCTCGATATCATCTGCTCTAGGATGGTATCTATCAGGATGATTTAGGACCTCGTCTCTATAATCCTCCTGATTTTTGAAGAAGTTCTCAAGTTCATCGACTATATTGTCTTCTTTAACAAGATAATCTTCCCAATCTACATCAGAATTTTCGATTAATTCATCCTCAAGTATCTCTCTCACTTGACCTTCAAAGCCTCTCTCTTCACGATATGGTAACAGAAGTTGTCTGCCGATCAGGAGTGATATCATCTCATTTTCACTTTGTGACATCAAAAAGTTCGCTGCAAAATGATATCCATGCTGAAAGTTATCTGCAACAGTGGGCATCTCCCCTAAATTCATCGCTTCGAAACCATAGTCCCACCAGCTAACAAAAGCAGGCCTTTCTTCTGGAGGAGTTCCTTCATTCATTTCACGGATATCCTCCCACGCCGTAGGCCAGTAATCAGTCGGTTTGTCTAATGAATAACCAAATGCCCCTAAATAATGTAGCCTTCCTTCATCATGGTCAGGTGGTCGGAGAAAAGAAGGTAAACTATCGTATATCTGTTGTTCGTAATCGGTTTTTTCCTCCATGGGTATTCCTGCATCTATAACGTACATCGCATTAGGTGTGAGCAAAATAAAAACAATTAATAAAGTGACAAGTACATGTTTGATCTTCACTCCTTCTTTTAAACCTCTTA
Organism: uncultured Thermoplasmata archaeon; assembly: GCA_964602715.1. Lineage (GTDB taxonomy): Archaea > Thermoplasmatota > Thermoplasmata > Halarchaeoplasmatales > Halarchaeoplasmataceae > Natronoplasma. The sequence continues at coordinate 10,270 of CAZRSB010000049.1, forward strand.
ATGTACTACCTCTGTAACTCCTTAATTTTCTAGGGATCGCGCTGAAGTTGGTTTTCTCAAAAATCAAAGCTAAAACCCAACCAGCAGTCAAAGCAAAAGCAGGAGCAGCATTGAAAACGAATCTTGCCGCTTCTGTAGCCATGTAGATTGCAAAAGCAGTCCAAACTAAGATGAAAATGAACGATCGACTCCAATCCTTCCGGAGATGCCATATTGCTAGTCCTATCCCTGCCCAAGACAAGAAAAATGTTGCCATACCGCCAGCAAGCACGAGTCTACTGAATTGTGGAGATTGTGCCTCCGCGATGGTAGCATACATTTTGTTATCTACAAAATAGGCACCTGCTGCTTCTAAGAAAAATTCGGGGAAAATTGCTACAAAGGCTATGCCAACTGCCCCTATAGAACCGAAGGTCAGCAACCAAGGTAAATCTCTCGTTACAGTAAAATAGACTCCAACAGCAAAAGTACCTAAAAATATCACGAAAGGAATCTGATACCATCCATCTAGTGGCCAACTCCAATCAGTTATCAAATTCGAAACGTATGCTGAATACCAAGGTAGAGCAATCAAGAAAGCCAGCATAAATATAGCAAATATACTTATCGTTATCCCTAACGAGTCCCTGCTTCTAAATTTATCGATCACTAGTTGTATCAAAAAGTAAACCAGTATGATTACCATTACATAGGGCCAACCTTTCCAGGTCAGTGCTAAAGCACCTATGAGAATACCTGTCATCAGTGAATACAAAAGACTCTTTTTATTTTCCCCCATGTAACTTAAGATGCCTTTCTTGATATCTCCAAGGCTCGTCCAATCTGAGACCCATATCTCACCTGCCTTTATCTCTTCTAATGAACGCATAAAGAAATAAAAAGCAGTCACTATTAAAAACATCGAAAACGCATCGTGATTTGTGTTAGTGATCACTCCTCTTTCGAGATGGGCAGCACTTATAGCTAGTAGGAAGGCTGCAGCGATGCCTGCTTTTTTGCCAAAGGTTCTTTTTCCCAATAGATACGTAGGTATTGTCGTCATTGCACCCCAAAAGGCAGCAGAGAAGATAAATGAAAGATTTATTGCCTTATCTAAACTTCCTGTAAACGGAGCTAGCACATAGCCACCTAAAACTACAGACCACTGATAAAGTGGAGGACGTGTATTCACATTTCCCTCTAAAGGATAAGCCCTCAAAGAATCTGTGAAAAGATGTTCGCCATGTTCTGCAATATAATTTACTATCCTCGCATTATAATGTGAATCGGCTCCTCCTCCAAGTAGATATGGTAGTCCAAATTCTGTAGCTGCATCATAGGCAAAATATGCTCTAACCATCAATGCAAGAGCAAAGATACCTATCAAACACGCTACCGTATTCCAGTTATCTCCAATCCAAGATGATTCGGAGGAAGATTTCTTCTCTTTTTTCGTTGATTTTCCCAACAAATTCGGGCTCATGACAAATACACCTGTATTATAGGATATCCACAACTAATTCTCAAGTTAGATTAAACCAACTATAACAACTTCCCCTATTTATAGGTTTTTCACTCTGTTTTGTGGAGGGTCAAACCCTAGTGAAGGAGTTATGTCCTAAATAGAAATTTGTCTAATTTGTTCGTCGCCTTTTTTCTTTCTTTCTGATGTTTTTCTAAAAAATTATTAATATTATTCTTTAGGAGGTTTTTACACTCACCACATAATATATCTCCTTTTTTACATCTCTCCCTTATACGAGAAACTTTATCATCGTCTGACTCAAAAATATAATATCTAAAATTCTGAATAGCACATATATCAGGTTCACCGCCTTTTTCTCTCTGTTCCTCAGCCGATATACGGCCACCTGTAAAAGCTTCGTTTACTTTTTCTTCAACGTCCTCAGGACTGTCTGTAGTAAATATAGTGGTTTTAGGTTGGCTAGCGGACATCTTCCCGCTTCCATCTAAAGATGGGGCTAGCTTATTATGCAAAAGCGCGGGTTTCAGATAGCCTATAGTTTCCGCTATATCCCTAGTCAATCTGAAATGAGGATCTTGATCGATGCCACAGGGGATTAAAACTGGAACGTCTTTGTTTTTTAATTCGCTTGGAAGGAAACAAGGCGCCGACTGTATAGCAGTGTAAAAAATACTTCCCACATTTGTGGAATTATCGAATCCAAAAACAGCCCTGACATTGGAAAAATTAAGTCTTTTACCAACTTTTAGCGCTAACGGATAAAGAGTGTCAATATTGTCTGTATCAATCAAGATATGTGTTTTCTCTGGGTCAAAACCTAGAGCTATTATATCTTTTGCATTTTCGATCGCATAATCATGGGTTTGATCTAGTGTACTATCAAAGTTGAACAAAAATTTTTCATCATCAGTAAGTTGGAAATACATCTCAACACCAAATTTGTCCTGCATCCATTTTGCGAATATCCACGGCATGAGATGACCTATATGAGTGTGTCCAGAAGGTCCTCTACCCGTGTAGAGAGCAAATTCATTCCCCTTTTCATACTCTTCTAGAATCCTATCTAAGTCCCTATGAGAATAGAATATACCTCTCCTGAGCATGAAATGAGAGTCTCCCGCGACTTCTTCAATTTTATCTAAAAGATCATCTTTTACTACTTCAGTTCCAAACTTTTCAGTCAACCTTTCATAGTCTATATCCCCTTCTACTTCCCAAGGAGTAACGGTAAAATCTTCCTCCGATTCTTGACTGTGCTGCATATTACTCCTTACCCCATATTTGGGATTCTTAAATAATGTTTTTCATTTCATCGCATCCTAATCAATCAAACCGTTAACTTTCGATTTCCTCTCCCTCCCCTTAACACTTATTATCTTAACTTTCTATGGACGAATAAATACTATGAGAAAAAAACTTCATTTGATCGGTTCTGTATCCTTCGCCTGTATAAGCTACTTTATCTGGCACTTTCTTGATAGATTTATTATACTTAGATCTACACCTTCCCTAAAAAATACTATATACTCAATATTTTCAATAGAAATCAGTTTATTTTTTATTATGATCCTGTCTTCTTATATTGGAGGAATTCTACCCGACATATTAGATCCTCCATTTACCAAATATCATAGATATTATGCACATAGCAAGATAGTCTTAATTGTACTAATTATATTATGGGGCTTCTCTCTTTTCATATTGCTTATAGAAGAAAACATGATAGGATGGTTCATCCATTTTTTACTAATAGGATACATATCCCATCTGATACTTGATTCATTCACGCCGGCCGGACTTCAATGACTCTCCCGTCGAGTCCTATTTCTTCAACTTTCACTCCTGCTGTCTTTTGTAGGTTCTACATTCACTACAATAATAGCTCTGATATACCTCCCTATACTCCAATTCCGTCCCGCACTCGTTGCATCTTTTCTTTCCGCCGAATAGGTTTAAGCTCGAAAGAAAATTTTCTTTCTTTTTAGAACGCACATTAGGATCTGAGGTCGAATATCTTGAATCGATCTCCGCCTCTGACATCATGGCTCCAGATCCAGGTAGAAGTAGTTGAGTAAAAAAAAAGAGAAACACTATCCCGGTTCCCGCCCCTAAAACGACCGAGATATATGAGGAATAAACGGAGATCATACGAGAACCCATAGGCGGACGAAGAGATAAAAAGTAAAAGATCAGAGTCATGCTCAAAAACAGTAAAAAGATCTTTGTGATATTTTTATCCAATTCCATACAGATCCTCAATTCTAAGTATTATCTTAGATAGATAAAAGATTTAGGGTCTTTCAGAACAGACCCTGAGCTCATACAAAAAAGCGGTATATGAACTCATACATATGATCAGACATATAAAAAATGCTAAATCCACACGCAGACCTGTCTAATGACCAAACCAACAGTTAAGCCACAATCCAGACTTTTAGTAACCGTGGACTGAATACGTCGCCGAAGCTCCGTACTTACATCCCGGCTCTATCTAACCCGTCTTTTACGGGAGTCTTTAGAGGTGCCTCGTTTCAGGGAGAGTTTCAGGCTTAGATGCTTTCAGCCTTTAACCCCTACGGCGTAGCTACCCAGCGATGCCCTTTCGGACAACTGGTAAACCAGTGGCCGCGAAGCCCTGTTCCTCTCGTACTGAGGGCCCCTTCCCCTCAGGCACCAAGACATCTCTACTAAAAAGAAACCAACCTGGCTCACGACGGTCTAAACCCAGCTCACGACCCC
>CAZRSB010000050.1:0-14308 GCA_964602715.1 uncultured Thermoplasmata archaeon
ACTTTCAATATAGTCTCCTCATTTAACAACTTTTCCGAAGATAATAAAAAGTCTCATATCACATTCGAAAAAGATTAAATACTCAGTATTGAGTTTGTTAAAACGTTACATATGAAGAATGATAAGGTGATTGGATGGACAAGAGTATAGGTATAATCGGAGCCGGTCCTGGAGGTCTTGCTTCGGGAATGTTGTTAGCTAATGAAGGTTTTGACGTCACCGTATTTGAGGAGAAAGATAAAGTTGGAGGTAGAAATAGCTGGATTGAAGAGGATGGGTTTGTCTTTGATGTAGGACCAACTTTTTTCATGATGCCTTTCGTTCTAGAAGAGATATTTAGCGTTATTGAGAGAGGAGATACCTTTGAACGTCGTAGTTTACCTTTTAAGTAGAAGCGAACCCGCCTCTCACGGCGAGATCAAAGATGAATTGGATATCGCTGCTTCTACACTATCTTATCATCTAAAGAAGATGCGGGAAAAGGGTCTTTTAGTCAAAGAAGGAAGAGAATACTGGATCAGTGAACCCGAGGTTGTCTCTAATCTGTTGGTAAAGTACGAACCCCCCAAAGATGTGATCGACGAGTTCATAGATCTATGGGAATCCCTTTCATTGAGCATGATCTTTTGAAGAAGAGTGAGTTTGTTCGAATTCTGTTCAATAATACTTATATTCTTTAATCGACCATCTATTGAATAGTGATAAAGATGAAACGAAAAATACGTACTCTGTTTGTAACAGGGTTGGCAGCGATGTTGGTACTCTCAGTGTTTGGACTAGCGATATCTTCCGATGTTTCGATGGCATCCGAGGAATACGGTGAGGAAGTCGAACAAGGAGCTCCTTTAGATCCGCCTGTAGAAGATGGCGAGATGCATAGAAACAGAGCTCGAAATGCTTCAAGGCACGGGGCAGCTACATTCCTTCAGGTCGAGGATTACGAACCTTGGGCTGCTCTAGTGATAAACGCAGGTGACCCTAGAGGTGTAGACGCTGTGACGGTCAGTTTCGAGGATGATACCCTCATCATCGAAGCTGAAGATGATAATCATACTAACAGCGTTTCCATACTGATAAACAAAGAATTCGCCGATGAATATCTTTCAGAAGCCCAGAGTGATATCGAGATAGAAACAAGCGACGCAGTTAACTATGCTGGATTAGAGGAATCCAATGCAAGTGCTGGAGGGGGCGCAGTTTACGTATTCCACATCGAACATTTCAGCACTCAAACTATAGAGATGTTTGCCCCTCCATTTGATCCACCTGTTGGGGACGCAGAGACATTTATCGGAAAAGCAGAGAACGCTGGAAGATCGGGAGCAGCTACATTCCTAAAAGTCGAGGATTACGAACCTTGGGCAATTTTAGTTATAAACGCCGGTGATCCCGAAGGTGTCGATGCGGTAACGGTCAGCTTTGAAGACGGTACTTTGAGGATAGAGGCTGAAGACGATAACGACGCTAATCATGTAACTATATTGATGAACAAGGAATTCGCAGATGAGCACCTAGCAGATGCAGAAGACGATCTGAATATAGAAACGAGTGATGCGGTTAACTATGAAGGCCTCGATAGTTCCAACGCTAGTGCTGGAGGAAGAGCTATGTACGTCTTCCAAATCGAACATTTCAGTACCCAATGGCTTGAAGTATCCGCAGCGGATGAATTACCTTTCATTGGAATGCCGTTGTTACTTGTTACTATCGCAATACCCGTCGCTATTTACGCATTCAAGAAAAAGAAACAGTGATCAAAACACTTTTTATTTTTTATTTTATAAAAAAAGAAAAAATTTTTTAGAAATTTTTTTTCGATTCAACTTCACATCTCTTCTAGTTTTTCTTTGACTGCCTGGAGTTCATGTTCCAGTTGTTCCTTATATTCTTCCAGTTCCTCTCGCTTTTCTTCTTTGGACTTGAACCTTCTCCATGAACCTCTTTTATCTCCACATGAACAATGACATTGGCAGTTGCATCGACATCCGCAACAGCATCCATGTCTGTCATGATGTACGTGGTGTTTTCTTCTACCATGTCCTCTAGAATGGCCATGGTGATGTCTTCCTGATCCATTTTCGCAGCATTCTTCGCTCATACTATCACGTCAATAGTTGATACAATATTTGTAGTATATATAACGTCCAGTAAATAGTCAAGAACCTACTAAAAAGATGTAAAGTGCTATTTTATCGAAGATAATCAAATTTTCAACTTACGTTCGAGATTTTCTATCATCACTTCTGTCATCTTTCCTAGATCATATTTAGGCTGCCAATCCCAATCCGCTCTTGCTTTCGAGTCGTCAACGCTATCAGGCCAGGAATCGGCATTCTTCTGCCTTTCATCGGGTTCGTACTCAACTTTGAAGTCCGGATAGTGTTTTTTTATCTCCTCTTCTAATTCTTTAGCTTCAAAATTCAGTGCAGAATGATTATAACTGGTTCTGATACCTATAGAATCTTCTTCGGCATCCATCAATTGTAAAGTTCCTCTTATAGCATCTTCCATGTACATCATCGGTAGTCTAGTGTCCTCCCTAACGAAACAGGTATAATCTTCTCCTTGGACCGCTTTATAGAACATATCAACGGCATAATCAGTCGTTCCTCCTCCTGGCTTTTGTTTCCAACTTATCAATCCAGGATATCTTATACCTCTTACATCGACACCATATCTCTCGTTATAATATTGGCACAGAAGTTCTCCAGAAACTTTTGTGACTCCGTACATGGTGACCGGCTCTAGGATAGTATGCTGTGGGGTCTCTTTACAAGGAGTATTTGGACCGAATACCGCTATGGAACTAGCCCAGAAAACTTTGCTTTCTCGCTCTTTAGCACAGTCAAGGACATTTTTCAACCCGGTCATGTTGATATCCCAGGCCAAATCGGGCTTTTTCTCACCTGTAGCTGACAGAAGAGATGCCAGGTGATATACTTGGTCGAAATCATGCTCATCCCACATCTCTTTTATCAAATCCTTATCTCTCACATCTCCCTCTTCTCCGGGCCCATCATAGTTTTCTGGTATCTCTAGATCTAAAACCACAACGTTTTCTTTTCCATGGCGCTCTCTTAACTCATCGATAAGTTCTGTACCTATCTGTCCGAAAGCTCCGGTCACGAATATCTTTTTACTCATCTTTTATCCCTCAAAGTTTATTCGTTTATATCTATCATCTCGTATTCTCTTTCTCCCAGTCCCACTTTTTCAGCGTGTTTCAACTGATGAGTTGCATCTACTTCGTGTTCTGCGAGGAATTTATCTTCGTTACCTTTATAATCTTTGCCTTCAGCTTCTTTAACCAAGTCGAATGATGCTTGATCCAAAGCTACAGGATCTTTAGAAGCCACTACACCTATGTCGTGTACCATCGGTTCTTTCCTCCAAGGAGGACAATCACATTCGGGTGTAACGTCCATCACGTAGTTGAAATGTATAGCTTTCTCCTGCCTATCCTTCAAAGCTCCGTAGGCGAACTCGGCGATCTTTTCCTGGATCTCCTTCTCCGAGGAAGAATCATCTACATCTATGGCACCTTCAGGGCAGACGATCCTGCATTCACCACAGCCTATACATTCATCATAATCTATCTCTGCGTATCGTTCAACTTCGATCGCCTCTTGAGGACACCATATTGCGCATTCTCCGCATCCGATGCACTCATCTATCTTGACTTCTGGCTTTACGTTGTAGTGCTGCATCAACTTTCCAGCTCTAGAAGCACATCCCATACCTAGATTCTTCAAAGCTCCACCGAAGCCTGTCATCCCGTGTCCTTTGAAGTGTGAAACCGCGAAGATGTATTCAGCCTGGTAAAAGGCAGCACCGATCTTGACTTCATCGAAATGTTCGCCATCTATATCGACTGAGTAAAATTCGTTTCCATGCAGTCCGTCCGCTATTATCACGGGCGCGTCAATAACAGGTCTTATCCATCCGTTTTCCTGTGCGGTTCTATGATGGTCTACAGCGTTCGAACGACTTCCCTTGTACAATGTGTTGGAATCTGCAAGAAAGGGCTTCCCTCCAGTATCTTTGATCGCTTCGACTATTGGGGCAACCCTGACCGGTCTGAGAAAAGTGTCGATACCTTTTTCTCCGAAGTGGAGTTTCAGAGCGATCAGATCATTATCGAAATCGATTTGATCTCCAGCTTTCTTGTAAAGCTTCTTGATCCTTGCGGAAAAATTGTCATCTTTACTATCCGAGGTCAGGTCGGTGAAATAAACTTTGGACATGTTTTGATCGGCGTTGTATGAAAATACAAGTTTATTTAGTTTACGATTTTAATACTAAAGTTTTTTAATCATACAAACTAATTCATTGAACATGGAGATAGTATATTTTGATGAAGTAGATGAGTCCGAGATGACAGAACTCATGTTAGCATGTTTCAACCACGCTTATTCAAAAGAGCATGTTGATAATATGATAGAATCGGACCGAAGGATGCCCGAGTGGGGAGGTGAACTCTACGCAGTTGAAGACGATAAAGTATTGGGTTGTGTCGGTCTTCTTTATCCAAAGGCTAGGCTTTCTGGAGAAGTGAAAAAAGTTGGTGGGATAAGAAACGTGTGTTCAAGGCCTTCGGAATCAAGGAGAGGTGCGATAAAAAAACTGATGGAAAGAGCTCATGAAATTTTGTGTGAAAAAGTGAATTTTTCATTTTTGATGACATCCAAGGCAGGAGTGGCCTACAATCTTTATAAAAAATTGGGTTACAGAACTGTACATGTACCTCCTAGAGCTTATAAAAGAGTCGAAGGAAGAGATACTGATATAGAATTCAGAGAAGAAAAAGATCCAGAATTTATAAGATCATCATACTTGGATTCTGTAGAGGACCTTTCAGGTTTGGTGATCAGAGAAAAGGATTACTTCGAGATGGCAGAGGCGAGAGGTTGGCCTGACAACGATGATTTGAAGATAGCTTACCTAGATGGTGAAAGGATAGGTTATGTAATGTGCGAGAGCTCGAGGAACAGCCTTTTAGTGAAAGAATTTGCAGCTGAAAGAGGTCATAGAAAAGACTTCTTGAAAGCGTTAGAATCTCTTTCAGATAAAGATTATGTTGTGATCTCCTACGTAAATCCTTCTTATAAACAGATTTTACATGAAGAGGATCATTCCTGGTATGACGACCTGTGGTATAGGGTGATGTGTAAAGATTTAGATGCTGATGAACCATTGAAAAAGGAGGTAAGAGAAAGATTTCACGTCGGAGCTTACGAAGTATACTGATGATAAAAGGAAAATAATATAACAACCAAAACAAATGTAATCTCACAATGCATCCTTCAGAAGAGTTAAGAGGTTCTAAAGGTTCCGATCTTTCAGGCAAAAAGATCATCTTGGGAGTCACAGGCAGTATAGCTGCGGTAGAATGCGTAAAACTTGTCAGGGAACTCATCAGAGAGGGCGCGGAAGTACACTGCGTCATGTCGGATTGGGGTTCTAAGATAATACATCCAAATTCATTAGAGTTCGCTTCTGGAAACGAGACCATAACGGAGTTGACAGGACAGGTGGAGCATGTGAGTCACTGCGGCAATGTTCCTGATAAAGCAGATCTTTTTTTAGTAGCTCCGGCAACCGCTAACACCATCTCCAAGATGGCTAAGGGGATCGATGATACTCCTGTAACTACTTTCGCCACCACATGCGTAGGCTCAGACATACCCATCATGGTGGTTCCGGCGATGCATCAGACCATGTACAATCATCCTATAGTGATGGATAATCTAGAGGAACTGCAGGAGAAGTTGGACGTCACCGTTGTAGGTCCAAAGATAGAGGAAGGCGCGGCTAAAGTCGCTGAAAAAGATCAGATAGTCGATTCCGTGATAAGAGAACTGCACGATGATCTGAAAGGAGAACGCATCACAGTGATAACTGGACGGACTTTAGAACCGATCGACAGCATGAGGGTCATCACCAATCGCGCTTCGGGATTAAAACTAGAAGACGGAACCGTAGAAAAATTCGATGAAGTGGTTATGAATTCAGATTTTGCTTGGTCGATGAAGAACTTGATTTCTGAAGAAAAGCGCGAAAAGTATACTAATGAAAAGTTGGATGGGATGAATTATTCCTGCTCTACTTTCATGCTGTATTTAGGATTGGACAAGGAATTACCACAACTAGAACATCATAATGTATTCATAGCTGAAGATTATGAAAAGAATTTCTTAGAGATCGAATCAGAGAAGGAATTATCTCAAGATCCTTCATTTTATGTACACAATGCATCGATAACAGATCTTTCAGTTGCTCCTGAGGGCCATACTGCTTTGTACGTGCTTGTGCCTGTCGCTAATCTTAAAGGGGATATAGATTGGGATGCAGAAACTGAAAGATTTCGAGAGCTTGTATTGGATAAACTTGAGAACAGGATAGGTGAAGAGGATATCAGGGAACACATAGTTTTCGAGAAGAAGATAACCCCAAAAGATTGGAGAGAAGACTATAATGTTGAATATGGAGCAACATTTAACCTTGGGCACAATCTCGGACAGATGTTAGTTTTCCGACCTAGAAATGATTTTGAAGAATTTGAAAATATGTGGTTAGTCGGAGGAGGTACAAGTCCTGGGAGCGGTCTTCCGACCATCTATGAATCAGGTCGGATCACTGCAAATTTGATAAAAAAGAAATATGGATTGGATTATACTTTCAAACATGAAGAAGAAATAAAGAGGCTTTCCGGTAAAGGTCCATATTCCTAAATAAAAATAAAACAGATAAACTATGGCGAATAAGCAACCAACATTATTTGAGATATCTAGAGCCCCTTTTCTTTTCGCAATCATCGTACCTTTAACTATCAGTACTGCTCTATCTGTGAAGATCAATCAAGAGTTGGATATTGTAGGCTTATTATTTGCTTTTATAGTAGGGTTGGGCCTCCATGTTAGTACAAATATTTACAATGACATCCACGATACGAAACAGGGTGCGGATACATCTAATTCAGCGGAAAATGAATTCAGTGGAGGCTCCGGTATTTTAGTTAAGAATCCTGAATTAGAAGACAAAATGTTTCTATTGGCTCGAACAGGGATCTTATTTGGCTTCTTAGGGACGCTAGGTTTGATATTCACCTCTGATGCAGATCTTTGGTGGGTCTTTGTATTTATTTTTCTTACAGCTAGCTTCCTGAGTAAATATTATACCGCTGCACCTTTCAAGTTCGCCTATCGGGGTTTAGGAGAAATAGTTGTTGTTTTTGGATTTGGACCATTAGCAATACTTTTAGGAACTTCGGCTCAAGGCATCATCTCTCATCCCTACGTATATGCGATGATGCCAGTAACTGGTTTGAGCACACTTTTTATTGTATGGGCTGGACAGATGGCTGACCTACCTAGTGATAAAAAGGCAGGAAAAATAGGTTTGGTTGTTAGAATCGGTATCGAGAAGAGTGTTTATGGCCTGTTAACAATTCATCTATTAGCTCTAGCAAACATGACTCTACTTGCTTATTTGATCGAAAATGGCTTTATTCTTTTACTGGTCTTGATACCGTATGTTCTTTCACTTCCAAAACTATATTTAGAATTGAAAAAAGATCCACATGATAGAGAAAAGATAAGAAAAGCATCTAAAACGAATTTTAAAATATTTTTATTATTCTCATTTTCAATAATGGCGGGTTTTATTTTGCTGATATTCATTTAAAATTTTAATCTCTCTAGAGCTCCTTTTTCGAGTAATTTTTTTGGAATACTTGGGACTTTACCTTTCAAGATTTTATCTTTAAAAATCATTATTCCATCATTTCTTCCTAAGCTGATCACCATCGGAGCTCCTTTGTGTTTGTAATCTAACAATTCTTTTCCACTATCTTGTCTTCTTAAATTTTTGTAAATGTGCTTTCCGTGAACATCGGCGTTGTGCCCCGTTTTTTCCTCATCAAGTGACGTTATATCTCCTCCAACGTAAATGTTTTTGTACCCAAATAATCTCAATTTTTTGTCGACTCTCAACCCCCAATTCTCTGAAAAAACTTCGTCTTCAAAATTTTTAAAGAAAGATCTATCAAAACCGAGGCCAGCAGCCCATATAGCTATATCGGCATCTATAATTCTATCTTTTTCGGTCATGAAGTTATTTTTATTCTCTAAAACTTTATCATTATAGATCAGTTCAACGCCATAATTTTCTATAAATTCTGCGGCATACTCAGAAGCTTTTTTTGGATTTCTCTCCAGTAATCTATCATGTCCATGAACAAGTGTTAATTTTTTGCTGGTGTTTGTAGCTAATTCAGCACATACCTCTACGCCTATCAGTCCACCTCCGATGATCAGTATATGTTCTGAGGGTTGTAGTTCTTTACTTAAAGAAAGTGTGTTTGCAACACTATTTACTTTATAGATATTCTTTGTATTATCGAGTTTTATCGGATAATCCGCTCCTGTAGAAATCACAAGTTTATCAAAATCAATTTTATTATTTTCAAGTCTAACATGATCAGGAGTGACATATTCTATTGTGTCGTTCATCAATTCTGCGTTTGAAAGGAAAGTATCATAACTGATCGTGATTTTATCTTTTAAAGAGGGTTGTGTTAGAATTTTAGGTAATGAAGGATAGTATTCGAAAAATTCATTTTTATCTACAAGCGTGGTTTCGATAGTAGGATGATGATCCAGTTTTTTGGCCAATATAGATCCACAGAAACCACCACCTACTATCACTACTTTCATGTACATACATGGTTATAATGAGATTTACTTTTTATCCTGAAATTAAGTAAATAGGAAAATTTTATTAGATTTTATCCAATAACACTAGGAATAAGGTGAATATATGGCAATCAAAGACTTAGTTGACCCAAATGCTAAAAAAACTTTTATGATAGCTAACCAGGCAATATCGAGAGCTGCATTAGAAAGTGATGTGAAAGTTGCTTCTTTCTTTCCAGGATCACCGACAAATGAAATTTTAGATACGATGTATCAATTATCTGGTGAGTTCGATGACCTGATTATGGAAGTTGCATCTAATGAAAAAGTTGCTCTTGAGACAGCGGCTGGCGCTTCCATGAGTGGGATGAGAGGATTCACGTCTATGAAGAGTGTTGGATTAAATGTGGCAAGTGATACTTTTTTCAGTTTAGGTTATACGGGAGTAAATGCAGGATTAGTCCTTCTGATAGCGGATGATCCTCATGCTCATTCTTCACAGAGCGAACAAGATGGTAGATATTATGCAGAACCTGCACATGTTCCCATGCTCGAACCTTCGACTGCTCAAGAAGCATATGAATCTGTGAAGTACGCTTTTGATCTTTCAGAGAAATATGAGGTTTTGATACTGATTAGAACAACAACAAGAGTCAATCATCAGAGCTCTAATGTGGAAATAGAGGATCTAGAAAGAAGTTCATTCGAAAGGTCATCATGGGAAGAAGTCGATAAAAAGTTCTACACTTTAGGTGCCACAGCAAGAGAGTTAAAAAGAGAATCTTTGAAAAAGTTGGATAAAATAGAAGAGGAGTTTGAAGATAATCCTTTAAACAAGGTTATCTCAGGCAAAGAAAATATCGGTATAATTACTTCGGGAGTTTCTTATCTACACGTACTAGAGGCACTTGATGAGATAAATAGCGATATGCCTGTTTTGAAACTAGGAACCACTTATCCCTTACCTGAAAAGACCATATTCGAGTTTTTGGAAGGTCTTGAAGAGGTGATTATCGTGGAAGAGTTGATGCCTTATCTAGAGGACAAGATCATCCAATTTATAAAGAGAATGAACGCTGAAATAGAAGTAAAAGGAAAAAGAACTGAAGACTTTGGGTTCGTAGGAGAGTACAATGTTCCTAGAGTTATAAGTGGTATTAAATCAGCTTTAGATGAAGAGGGCCTAGAAAAATATAGTGAAATTGAAAATTTGGCTGAAGATCTTAAGGAGGATTTACCTGAACGAGTACCTACTTTCTGTCCAGGTTGTCCACATAGATCTACACTTTGGGCACTTCAGCAGGTATTAGAAGAAAAAGAATATGTTTTCAACAATGATATAGGATGCTACTCAATGTTCTTGATGAAACCCTATGAAATAACTGACTCAGTTCTCTGTATGGGCTCCTCCATTGGCCTCTCTAGTGGTATGCAACATGTTCTTGAAGAAAATGTAATATCTATGATAGGTGATTCAACTCTTTTCCATGCAGGACTTCCCGGCTTAGTTAACGCGGTACACAATAAACATGACTTGACGATCATCGTATTAGATAATAGTGTCACAGCCATGACTGGACAACAACCCAATCCAGGTTCTGATTTTGGACCAGATCCAGTCTCTGAGATTGATATAGAAGAAGTAGTAAAAGGTATTGGAGTCGAAAAAATTCAGAAGATTCCCGCCTTCGAGTCAAAAGAAAACGTTGATAACATCAAAGAGGCTATTGAATATGAAGGTGTTTCAGTCGTGATTTCTGAAGGTCCCTGTGCATTGTATCACGATAGATTGAAGAGAAAGATAGGAGAACCAATAATTCCAAACGAAGTAGATGAAGAGACCTGCCGTTCAATCTACGCCTGCGTGGAAGACTTTTACTGTCCTGCTATAGAACTTGATATGGAAACTATGCAAACTGAAATTCAGAGAGATCTTTGTGATGGCTGTATGGTCTGCGCCAAGTTGTGTCCTATCGACGCTATTGAATCTACGGGAGGTGAAGAAGATGAGTGAGGAAATAGATAGATACAACGTAATGTTGTCAGGTGTAGGAGGACAGGGCTTGATGCTTCTCTCAGAAGCTATAGGTAGAGGCTGTAACAAAGCGGGAAAAAAAGTGATAACGGGAGAACAGCACGGTTTATCTCAAAGAAGCGGTTCTATATATGTACATTTACGTTTAGGAGAAGATGCCCATTCACCTTTGATACCATACAGTGAAGCTGATTTAATGGTTTCTTTAGAGGCGATGGAAGCTTTGAGAAATATAGAATATCTAAAAAAGGAAGCACCGATAATCTCCAGTAGTAGAGTGATGCATCATCCTATCGAGACAAAAAAGGTCGTTAGTGAAGAAAAAGATGAGTACGTTACTTTAAATGAAGTGAAAAAACAATTGGAAAAAAGAACTAGCAAACTTTTCTTCATCGATTCCCTCGAATTAGCAAAAAAGGCTGGAAATCCAAGAACTGAAAACGTAGTTTTACTAGGTTCTATCACTAGTATGCCAGATTTCCCGATTGAAAGAGAAATTTTAGAAGAAGTTGTGGAGGAAACAGTTCCAGAAAAAACTATCGAGGCAAATCTGAAAGCATTTGATCTGGGATTTGAAAAAGCGAAAAAGAAAATAAAGTAATGATCGATTTTTAATCCAAAATTTTTTATCTTTGTTTTTTTTTGCTCGATAATATGAAAGCAATAATCAATGGAAAAGTAAATCCGATCACGTCATCAAAATTTAAAGGTTCCATTTTGATTGAAGACGGAAAGATAGTCGATTTAGGACCAAGCATAGATATCCCAGATGATGCAACGATAATAGATGTGAAAGACAAAACAGTTATACCTGGCATGATCGATGCGCACTGTCATGTTGGTATCTCAGAAGAGGGTGAAGGATGGGAAGGAAATGACACGAATGAATTATATGATCCAATAACACCTCATCTTAGATCTTTAGATGGAATCAATCCAGATGATCTAGCACTGAAAGAAGCAGTAGAGGCTGGAGTAACTAGTGTTGGTGTTGCACCTGGATCAGCAAATCCGATCGGTGGAAAATTTGCAGCTATAAAAACCGCTGGTTCTTCTTTAGTAGATGAATTGCTGATCGATGAACCGATAGGACTTAAGATGGCTACCGGAGAAAATCCAAAGAGAGTATATAAAGAACAAAAAAAGGTGCCCTCTACAAGGATGAGCACAGCAGGCATCATAAGGGAAAAATTGTTTGAAGCTAAAAATTATATGGTAAAAGAGGAGAATGAAAAAGAAAAAAATTTCAAATTAGAAGCGATTTTACCATTATTGAGGGGAGATATACCCGGAAGGATACATGCTCATAGAGCTGATGATATCGCGACGGCAGTCAGGATAGCCGAAGAATTTGAATTCAGTTTAGTTATAGAACATTGTACTGAAGGTCACAAAGTAGCCGACCTCCTTGCTGAAAAAGAGATACCGGTTGTTTTTGGTCCTGGATTAGCAGCAAAATCAAAAAGGGAAAATAGAGAAAGGACTTTTAAAACAGCAGGGATACTTGCAGAAAAAGGGATAAAAATAGCTATAATGACTGACTCTCCAGTTGTCCCGATCAAGTACTTACCATTGATGGCCGCCTACTCAGTACGAGAGGGTATGGATAAAGAAGAAGCTTTGAAAGCTGTAACTATAAACGCCGCGGAGATTTGTAATATCGATGACAAAGTGGGTTCAATAGAGAAAGGAAAACATGCTGACTTAGTCGTAGTGGACGGAGATCCTTTGGAACTCAAGTCAGAGATAAATAAAGTCTTTATAAAAGGAACCGAAGTCAAGATAGCAAATCAATGATTTAATTTTTTCTTTTATTGATATAGATAACATGCGATCTTTCTACCGTGTCTTGAAGCTAGTTCCGGTTTTTCAGATTCACATATTTCCATACTTTTTGGACATCTAGGGGCAAATGGACAAGCTTCAGGTGGATCTACAGGACTGGGTACATCTCCAGTAAGTGGAGCTTCGATCTTTCTGTCAGGATCTGGTTGAGGAACAGATTTGAATAAACCTCTAGTGTATGGATGTTTTGGATCTTCAAAAATTTTGTCACTTTTTCCTATCTCAACCAAATTTCCTAGATACATCACTCCGAGTCTATCACTTATAGCTCTAACAAGATTGATATTGTGAGATATAAACATATAAGAAACATCTAACTCTTTTTTGGCCTTATTCAGAAGCTTTAATATTTTAGACTGTACTGATACATCAAGAGCTGATGTGGGCTCGTCTAGGACTAGAAAATCTGTTTCTAAGCAAAGCGCCCGAGCTATACAAACTCTCTGTTTTTGTCCTCCGCTCAATTCGTGAGGATATCGGATAAGATGCTCGGATTTCAATCCCATCGTATTTAATATATTGATCATTCTCTGAAGTTTTTCTTCCTCTGAATCTACTAAGTTATGGATTTTAAGCGGTCTATCTAAATGATCGTATACTGTCATGTTTGGATTGAGTGAACTTTCCGGATCTTGAAAGACAATGTTCATCTTTTTTCTAAGTTTTCTCATTTCTTTTTCATTTAGATCTGTAATCTCTTCTCCATCAAACAATATTTTTCCGTCTGTAGGTTGAATCAACTTTAATATTGTTCTACCAAGTGTGGTTTTACCACATCCACTTTCACCAACAATTCCTAATGTCTCTCCTTTTATCACTTCAAGTGAAACGTCATTGACAGCTTTGACGGTTCCTTTTTTTGAATCGAAAAATTTTTTTAAATTTTTTATTTCGACTATATTCACTCTACCTCCTCCCAAAAATGACATGCCACAACGTGATCTTCTTCAATTTTTTCTAGTTCTGGTCTTTTTTCCTCACAAATATCACCTGAGTATTCACATCTAGGGTGGAATCTGCATCCAGAGGGAGGATTTATCAACTGAGGGACAGTCCCAGGAATTGTTTCAAATTCACTTATATCTTTTTTAACTCCTGGAACAGAATTGATCAACCCCAGTGTATAGGGATGTTTTGGTTTGTTAAAAATTTGGTGTATATTTGCAGTTTCAGCTATTTGGCCGCCATACATCACGGTTACCCTATCACATATCTCTGAGATTACAGCCATATCATGAGTGATGTATAAGATAGAAAGATCTTCTTTTTCCTTTAATTCAGTCAAAACTTTGAGAAATTGTGCTTGAATTGAAACATCCAGTGCGGTGGTCGGTTCATCAGCAATCAAGAGAGTTGAGTTACAAGCTAACATCATTGCTATCATCACTCTCTGTTGCATACCACCACTCAATTCATGAGGATATTTTTCGTAAACATCTTCAGGATCGGGAAGTTTTACTCTATCTAATTCATTCAAAACCAATTTTTTTGCTTTTTTACTATCCTCAGTTTGGTATAGGACTATCGATTCTTTTATCTGTTCTCCACTAGTGTACACAGGATTTAACGAGGTGGAGGGATTTTGAAAGATCATGCTTATTTCATTACCTCTTATTTTTTTCCTCAAGTTTTTCTCATTAATATTCAATAGATTTAGCGGTTTAGAGAGATACACCATTAATTACAATCGACCGACCGTAGGGAGGTCATATACCCACAGCTTCTAGCTGTGGGA
>CAZRSB010000051.1:0-13797 GCA_964602715.1 uncultured Thermoplasmata archaeon
AAGATGATGAGATTTTGGTGGAGGAAGCTTTCAAAAGAGAAAAAGGTTATTGAAAAGGGGCTCTCTAGTAAACTTATATGATTCAAGATTGGAGAATTTAAAATGAAACGTCTCATTTTTAAACTTGATTTAGAACATCAGTTTATATAGATTGGAGGAGTTCTGAATAAATTTAAGGATGGCGACATTAAAACAATATGAGAGGGTAGATAATTATGAAAAAAGAAGAAGTGGAAACATCGATAGAAAACGAATTTAGAAAGAAAGTACAAAAGGACTCTAAGATCAATAATGCATATCTTTTAGTTCACTCGGATAAGTTAGACGTGCATGTGAACATTGCTGAAGGTAAAACAGGCGATATACGAGCAAGTCCACACCAACCCAATTACATGGCTAGCGTCGGCAAACTCTTCACATCGACACTCATCAGCATGTTGTACGAAGAAGGTAAATTGTCCTTCGAAGACGGGATCAGTGAGTATCTAGACGATGATATTCTGGATGGCTTACATGTCTACAAAGGTGATGATCATACGGATAAGATCAAGGTCAAACACCTGTTGAATCAAACCTCTGGTTTACCAGACAGTTTTTGGCATCTTCTCGATAAACTCCTGGAAGATCCTGAGCTCGAGATGAGTCCAAGAGATGCCATCGAATGGGGTAAGAAGAATCGAAAACCACATTCTCTCCCTGGTAAAAAGTTCTACTACACTGATACAAATTACTATCTGCTTGGATTCATAGTCGAAGACATCACCGGGATGCTTTTTCACGAAGCGTTAAAAGAGCGCTTGTTTGAACCCCTAGCGATGAAACATTCATTCATGCTTCACGCTTCCGAACCTATAGAAGATACAGGTTTTCCAATAGCTGATTTCTATCTAAAAGGAGAAAAGATGACAGATCTCAAATTATTCTCTGAGACAGGGAGTTATACCGGTATAGACTATGCAGGCGGAGGTGTAGTAGCGCCGATGGAAGACCTATTGAAATTCATGAGAGCTCTTGTAAATCATGAGATAATAGAAAAAGAAACTTTAGAGATCATGATGAGCGACAAAGCCAAATTCGGATTGGGCATCGATTATGGATATGGGATATGGATGCTTAAAAAGATCCCGCTCCTGATGCCTGGAAAATTCAAGTCATGGGGTGTGGTCGGTTCGACAGGTGCTTTTATGTTCTACCATCCGAAAACTGATTCTTACCTGATCGGTAATTTCAATGACACTCATTTTGAAAGAAAGGGAGTGAGGTACATGCTCAAGGTTCTCGATAAACTGATAAAATCTTTTTGAACGTATCTTCATAACCTTTTTCTATTTATTTTCCTTTTTTTTAATTAATTGATTGAAAAAATGGACACCACTATAAAGATACACCTAATTTTTTTGTATTCTCCTGAACATCCATTTAAATAGGTTTGTAACCTTCATGTTTTTACAGAGGGGGCAGTCTAGATGAAGATTTCATTAGAAAATTATGATCCAAACAAACATGAAAAGCTGACAATTTCGGAGTTGATATTCCAATCAGACAAAGAGATGAATTCGTTGGTTTACGGTAAAAAACCTATTGATGTGATAACAAAACTTTTAGAGTTGGGTGACAATTATTTCAGTTCAGAGAACACTTACATCGCGGTCAGTGAAGGTAAAATCGTTGGAGTCATAGTAGGATTCCCAGTGGATAAAAAATCAGAGATGGATAAGATTTCAGGTAAAGCTTTCGCAAAAGCGAAGGGAATTTTTACGCTCTTAAGTAAGATGCCTTTATACTGGAAGATGAGCAAGATCATTACAGGAGAGATGGAGAAAGATGGTTATTACATCCACACTATTAGCGTGAAACCAGAATATCAAGGCAGAGGTATAGGAACCCATATGATAGAGATGATGAGTGAAGAGTATGGAAAGTTATATTTGCATGTTAACAGTAAAAATTCCAGGACGATTACTTTTTACAACAAGAACGGCTTTGAGGAAAAATTTAGAGGGAAAGTCAAACACAAGGGGAGATATTTGAGTGAATGTCTGATGGAGCGAAATAGGAAAGCTGAAATCAGTGGAGGGAGTTTATGAAAAAAACTTTCGTAAGGATAAAAGATGTGTCTAAAAGTTATAATAATTTTTACGCACTTCAAAACGTTTCCTTTACAATAGATAAAGGGGACATCTTCGGCTATATCGGACCAAACGGAGCCGGCAAAACTACCACGATAAAGTCGATGATAGGTCTGATAACAGATTTTGAGGGATCTATAACTATAGCAGGTAAACAGATGCCAAAACAAAGAGACCAGATCCACAACATATTGGGTTATCTACCTCAGAAAGTTTCTTTCCAAGAATGGAGGACCGTCGATCACGCTTTAAAATCATTCGGATGCCTATCAGGTATTGAAAAAGAGATCTTAGAGGATAGGATAGAAGAGGCTCTAAAATTGGTTAGTATCTCCGACTCAAGATATAGGAAGATCAAAAATCTTTCTGGTGGTAATATACAAAAGGTTGGTCTAGCTCAAGCATTACTCCACAAACCAAAGTTCTTGGTATTCGATGAACCTCTCTCTGGGTTAGATCCTGCGAGCAGATACCAAGTAAAAGAGATCATCAAGGAATTGAGTAGAGGAGAAACTACAGTTCTATTCTCCTCTCATATTTTGAGTGATGTTCAAGATATAGCAACAAAAATAGGAATAATAAATAGGGGCCATCTTATAGATGTGGGAAGTCTAGAAGAATTGAAAGAACGGATGAAAGTTCCCAAAGTGATAAAGATCGAATTTTACGACCCGATCGAGAATACAAAAAATATAGCAGATATTGAAGAAGTTGACAGTATAGAAGGGCAAAACGGATTCAGATTAAATCTACATATTGATGAAGAAATAGAATTTTCTCACGCTTCAAAAGAAATATTGAAGAAATTAGTAGATATGGATTACAATTTGAAAAATTACGGGCCCTTATCGCCTGACCTTAACGAACTCTATATGAAATACGTTCAGGAGAGTGATCGAACATGAGTCTTTCTATACTATTCAAGGACGAACTTCAAGGCTTTTACAAGTCCAAAGTAATGATCGTTCTATGGATCGGACTACCGGTTTTGAGTATATTGTTCTTCCTGCTTTCACCAGACATAGAAGATGAGTTACCTCTGACAGTGATGACATCTCTTATAGTATCAAGCTTAGCAGGTACTTTAGGAGCTGTGATGTTGGCAGTTTCGATCATAAATGAAAAAGGAAGTAAGGTCTACGATCTTTTCTTGATAAGGCCGATAAAACGAAGGAATTTATTGATATCGAAGTTTTTGGCCGTTTATGTTTGTATCGCTATAGCTGCAACTATTTCTTTATTGTTAGGTTTAGTGGTGGATTATTACCGTTTTGGAGAAATACCTGAAGGCATGTTAAGTGGTACTCTGGATTCTATAATCATCAGTCTTGGAATGATGGGAGTTTCAGCCTCAGCAGGAGTATTGATAGGTGTAGTTTCTCCATCAGTTCTTGTTGGAGCGGTTTTAGTGATATACGGGGGAAATCAGATCTCAATATTGCCTGCATTGACAGTACTCGTAGATGCAGGGCATGAAAGGATATTTTCTCTCGGGGTAGGAATTCTTTTGACGGTAATATTGCGTATCATAGCAACAGTTATGTTCAACCGAAAGCAATTCTGATCTGTCATTAGTTTGAGAAGGTGATCAAGATGGTAAATAAATTGAACATGAAAAACATAGCATCGGCATATTCGATATTTATAGGTCTATCTATGTTCGGGATGTGGACTATGTTCTGGATTACGGGAAACATACCGGAACTTGAAACTGAACCCATACGGATAGTTATGCATCTAACAGCCGAGTTCGTTACAGCCATATTGCTTATAGGTGGAGGTATAGCTCTGCTGAGAGGTTGGAAATACGGTATAAATCTATTTCAATTCTCGATGGGGATGCTCATCTATACGCTTATTCAAAGTCCCGGATATTTCGCTGAGCAAGGAGAGTTTGTTTTTGTAGTGATGTTCGCTATCTTTTTATTGATCGCTTTTACGCTGTTAGTTTGGTCATTCAAAAAACTTGAAAAGTTGAAAGTCGGTGGAAAGGAAAAGTGAAAATCTTATTTTTAAACAGCTACAAAATAGCTGGGAACCAGCAGGATGAAATTGTATATCGCGTGAATCAGGATGGGAACCGCTAAGTTTTGCGTTCGCTCGTAAAGATATCCTAAAATTCCTCCGATTACGACGATAAGCCCTGTTGTCATAATGATGGGAAGGATATCTCCAGCGTAATTGAAGAGGTGAAGAGACCCGAACAAAAGACTTGCCAATGCTATTGCGGGAAATGCTCCGTGTCGTTCACGTAGTCTGCCCTATATAGCGCCTCTAAATAACAGTTCCTCAGCAGGAGCGATCAGGACCACAGAAAGGATAGCTAGAACTAGCAAAAATATCGGACTAGTTTCCGCTATCTCCTCGATCACGGATTCAGGCATGAGATCGAAGTACAGTAGTAACTGGGAAAAAACAACAGCGGTCGTTAGTGCTAATAATGTTCCTCCAATTACGTACTTCATATCGGGAAGAGACGGTATTTCGAATGGAACTGTTATCTCACGTTTTTTGATATAAAAAAACGCTAATAAGAGGAATCCTATCTGTCCTAATATAGTAGCCCCACCAAGTGCGAAGATAGTTTCCACGTCATATCCTAAAACACCCAAGATTAGGAGAAATATCATACCTAAAATTAGAGATATAACCAAAGCTAAAAAGGTAATACCTATAACTTCAAAAATCACAGGACCTTCAGATTTAGATGTCTTTGGCTCGGACATGGTTATCAAGTAGTTCATATAATTTTTGATAGGTGAAGCGAATGATCATTAATATTTCATTGATGAAAAAAGATATTTATACAACTGTCTCGCTAATAAAAACGGGTAGATAATATATGTCAAAGTCAAATATATCACCAGGATCGATAACTTTGGAGGGGAAGATTAGTAAGATGCTTGCTATAGGGGTGATCTCTATCCTTCTGCTCTCAGTGCTATTCATAGGATGTATCGAAGAAGAGAGTCAAGAATCTCCAGAGGACACCTTTAGCCTCTTAGTCGATCGTATAAATGATGAAGACGGCGAAGGAGTGATTGAATTGACAGATACACAATTTGTTGACGACGATATCTGGGAAGAGATACCAGAAAAACAAGAAGAATACGAAGAGACAATAGATGATGTCCAAGATGCTATCGACGATGGAGAAATAGAAATAGACTCTTATGAAATCGATGTAACTTATCTTAAAGATATGGATGAAGAGAATAAAACAAATTTTGAGGATTTAATGGAAACTCTCAATGAAAACGAATATTTCAACGCAAACGTTGATGATTTTTGTTTGATCGAGTACGATTGGGAAGCTACAATCGAGGAAGATTCTATACTGAAAGAATGGTTCGAACCTGACGAAGTGGAAGAAATGGACCAGATGCTCGGCATGCTTGAAATCGATGATGAGTGGTATTTATCATTCCAGGGTTCTAACATCATCCTTTACGAAGATGTCGGAGATATAGGTGAACCTTTAACCGGAACGATAACGCATCATGATGGTACCCTCTTCGAGGTGTCAGATTTAGCCGTGCCGAGTAGTGCAAATCCGGAAGATGTGAAAATAACGGTGTCAGGCGAAGAATACGAAGAACTTGATGAAAAGGTTATATCGATGAAGATGATTGGTCATACCTCAGTGACGGAGAAGTCGTGTCTGAAAGTCGTTTTGATGTGGACGATATATCTACAGCAGAGATAACAGAAGAAAACATCAAACGAGTCGTGATCCGTATAGAAGGATATGAGGGTACCATATCGGTTTCGATATAGATAAATTGTAAGATATGAGTAGTTTGTTCCGATTGATAAGAAGGTTGCTCTTTAGGCAGCATTATGGTAAGTGAGATGAGGGAAAAGTCTGGTTATTCGTAATCATAGGGTAGATAATCATAGCAGTTCTAATGTTATTGTTCGGATAGGTAAAACCATGAATGTTGAGAACATTGTCCAGTGATTTAAAGTTCCTTTTTTTGAATCTCTTTGTTGATAAAAAGGACATTCAGTTTTTATGAGAACCATTTTTTTCACCACGGTTTAGAACATCTATTTATAAAGGTCTACTACCATCCGATTCTAAGGAGAATGAATATCATGATTACAGATATCATCAAATCAGAAAAATTGCATAAGTACTATGAAGGCGAAGTGAAGGTACACGCCTTACGAGGTATAGATCTATCCATCAAAAAAGGGGAGATGGTCGCCATAATGGGTCCCTCGGGTTGTGGGAAAACTACGCTATTGAATTCTCTATCAGGTCTCGATGATATTTCCAGCGGTAATGTTTGGATAGGGGAACAGGATCTAAACGAACTTTCAGACAATAAAAAGACCGAGATGAGAGCTTTGAAAATGGGTTTCATATTCCAATTCTATAATCTTCTTCCTGTTTTATCTGCCGTAGAAAATGTAGAACTTCCATTGTTACTTGCGGGGAAAGCTAATGGCGCTAGAAAGAAGGCAGAAAAGGCATTAGACTTGGTTGGGCTAAGCCATAGATACGATCATAGACCTTCTGCTCTGTCCGGTGGAGAAAGACAGCGTGTGACGATAGCGAGAGCTATAGTTAACGAGCCCGACATAATATGGGCCGACGAACCAACAGGTGATCTAGATACGGAGACTTCTGATAAGATCATGGACATACTCTGCAAATTGAATAAGAAAAACGGCCATACGATGATTTTAGTGACGCATGAAGATAGGGTTGCGGAAAGAGCCGATAGAATAGTTCATATGGAGAGCGGCGTTATAAAAAGAGATCAAAATAACGGAGCGTGAGGAATATGATCTTACCTTTACTTTTGATAATGGCTATAGTTGTAGCAGTCTTGATGATAGACGGATTACGACATAAGGTATTATTCAAAATGGGCTTCAGGAACATATTTCGCAAGAAGACCAATACAGTGATAATCATACTCGGTCTGATGATAGCGACCGCGATAATATCTTCTTCATTCGGAGTTGGAGATACCATGGAAAATATGGTAGAAGGTGAGGTATACAAAGAATGGGGTGAAACAGATGTCACGGTTTTCAATACTACCGATCAAGGAACCTTTCTTCCTGTTCCTTACCAAACTTATCTTAGTTTGAAGTCTGATATTTTAGAAGTCGATAATGTAGGCGGTGTGATCGGAGAAGTCCACGGCACCTCTTCTATTTTCAATCCTGATTCACGTCTTTCTAGTTCTGAAACCCGGATCATAGGCATGGACTTCGAGGAAAGTGATGCATTCGGACCATTTTATAAGGATGGAGAAACAATTCAAATAGATTTAGCTGAAGGAGAAATTATAATAGATGAAGAGTTAGCCAAAGATATAGAAGCTGAAGTAGGCTATGATCTAACTTTATACACCAGCGGTTATCCTCAGGGTCAAATGTTTACCATCGCTGAGATCGTAGATAGTGAAGGTAGAGCAGCATTCCGTGGAACTGGTAAGGTTTTGATGTCTTTGAGTGATGGGCAAAACGCATTAGGAATCCCGGGCCAGATAAATTATATTAGAGTAACATCGATAGCTGGAGTAGAGGAAGGTGCAGAATACAGCGATCAGATCTTTGAAGATATCGAGATGATTCTAGAAGATGATCCCACCTATGCCGATCTGGAAGCTCGTGGAAATAAAAATCAAAATCTTGAAGATTTCAAGCAGGAGATGGCCATGTTTACAGACATCTTCTTCATATTCGGAACTTTCGTTATAGTGGCAGCTATAATTTTAACTATCAACATCTTCGTGATGCTGGGAGAGGAAAGAAAGTCCGAGATGGGGATGAGCAGAGCTATAGGCATGAAAAGATCGCATCTCAGGCGTGTATTCTCTTATGAAGGACTATTTTACGCAGCCTCTGCTTCAGTGGTTGGGGCTTTCATAGGAATAGGGATCACCTATGTGATATTTTTCTTACTCGAAGATATTTTTGCTACATTCGGAGGAGATACCTCTTTACTATCTTATTTCCATTTTACTCAGGAAAGTCTGATCTTGGCTTTTGGAGCTGGATTCCTACTGACTATGGGAACTATATTATTCGCTGTAACTCGGATATCTAAGTTAAATATAATAAGAGCTATAAGAGAGATCCCTGAGCCACCGATTTCTAAAAAAAGCAAAAGGCTATTCTATCTTGCCCTGATAGGGCTGGGATTAGGTGTATTATTGACCTTTGCAGGTATCGGATCTCAACAGTGGTGGCTTCCCATGACTGGGATCTCATTATTTATAATTGGTATCGGAACTATAGCTAGGAGATGGGTGGGGGATCGAGCCGCTTACACCGCTGTAGGTATCTTACTGATGATATGGTGGTTTTTGCCTTCTGATGTCCTACCAATATTCGAGGACTATACCGCGGGAATAGAGATGTTCATACTTTCTGGATTGTTTCTCGTGACTGCTGGTGTCATGATAGTTATGCTCAACGGTTCTTTGATAACAGGTGCTTTTGAAAGATTGGTAAGATCTGGTAAAGGCTCGAAAGCTGTGGTGATGTCCGGAATATCTCATCCTTTGAAAGAGAGATTTAGAACGGGTATGACCATGTTCATTTTTGCTCTGATAATATTTGCGATAATAGTCATGAGCATGATCGTAGGGATCTTCAATACCAATTTGGATAGGATGATAGAAGAACAATCTGGAGGATATGAGATCCTTGGTATGAGTTCTCAGGATCGATCGATAGAGGATATAAATCAAGAGATCATCGATAATGATAATTTGAGTCAAGAGGACTTCGATTACGTGGATTCAGCTTATCGGGGAATGGTATCTTCTTACATTGAAGATGGAACTAAAGTAAGAAGGTCTGTGATAGGAGTTGATCAGTATTTTGTCGATAATAACTTATTTGGATTTACTTCCTACCTTGAAGAATACGGATCAAAAAGAGAGGTATGGGAAGCAGTTTTGAATGATCCAGATATTACCATATCAAATGCTCCTCCAGATGATTCATTTGATATGGGCGCCGTCGGTCGAGAGCGTTTAGAATTGAACGATACAGTCACTTTCATCGATGTAGATGGAAATTCCGTCGAAAAAAGGATAGTCGGATTTATGAATCAGTCCATAGTCAATGGATTTTTTATGTCAAAAGAGACTGTCAGCAGTGAGTTCGATATAGATTCTAACACTCTCTTCTTCTTTAGTGTGAAGGAGGGTGTAGATGCGGATGAATTAGCACGAGATTTGGAAAGAGAACTGATAAGATTCGGATTTCAACCGATGGTTATAGATACCATCTTCAGAGAAGTCATGGCTGCACAATTCATGTTCTTTGATCTTTTCAGTGGTTACATGGGATTGGGATTAGTTGTAGGTATCGCTGGTTTAGGGATAATCAGTTTAAGAGCCGTCCACGAAAGACGACTTGAGATAGGTATGATGAGGGCTATAGGCTTCAAGAGACGTATGATAAGATACGCTTTCATGATAGAGAACTCCTTCATAACTATAGTTGGGATAATTCTAGGATCAGTCCTTGGAATAGGTGTTGGATGGCTCCTATGGAATGAAGGATTCAAACCTATGGGATGGGAATTCTATATACCATGGGGAGTTATAATCATGATAGGGTTTATTGCTTACACAGCGATGCTGTTGACTGCAATACCAAGTGCACAGAAAGCCAGTAAAGTTTCACCTGCAGAAGCACTGAGATTCGACTGAATTACACTTACTGAACTAATAGATGACTCTAGACCTGTTTCACTAGTCAGATAGCTTCCGTCAGTGTGAAAAGTCTGCTCCCTGACTGCAAGTAAAAAAATTAGAATTGAATTTGTTGAGTTATAGTGATATGTTCTCAAACATTTATCTATGAACTATTTTACTAGTGATTTGTCTAGTGATATCTCTCCGCGAGTTAAATACACCCATAATATTATAGCGAATATTCCTACAAAGTACATCGGATACTCAAACCCACGCGTAGCTTCCCATAGTCCGGGGAAGTCCATTTCGAATCGGAGTAAAGCGGGAAGATCATCCAACGGTGGAGCTGTGTCCCCGAAAACAACAAATCTCATGAGATTGTAAGCAGTGTGTAATCCGATAGGCGCTGCCAAGCTCCCTGTGAAAATGTAAGCTATTCCAAAAGTTACACCACCTACAGCAAAAACCAACAACATTACAGAGATAGGAACTCCTGGAGGTTTTGTTAAAACCAAAACTGGGACAAGATGGACTAAAAAATGATATATAGCGAAAACGAAGGTACTAGTTGTTAAAGCTAACACAACAGAATAGAAAGAAGAAATTCCACTTTTCGTGAAACCTTCGGTTGCATTAACTATAAAGGTGCCTCGAAAAACTATTTCTTCCCATACTGATGTCAAGATTAAGAAAACCAATATCATGGGAAAAATGATAGCAAACGGACCCACCGCCCCAGATAGGGTACTAGTGAGAGTACTCCATCCCAAAGCAATGTTTAAGGACCAAGCGATCCCTACCACAAAAGTTCCTATGATAAAGCCTGATATCAAGTCTGTCCACCATTTTTTGTTTATATCCAACCCATACTCTTTGATCGGGCGATTGTCGATCCAACGAGATCCTACCCAGAGAACGACGATAATAGCTAAAACCATCCCTCCAAGTTCAAGGAATATCCCTAATCCCACAACTAAACCTAGCCATTGTGCTCCATAAACGATCGTGAGAGCAAGAGAGATAGGAATTAGGATTCGCCAAAAAGCCCTGATACGGCCTCCTTCTTCTCTCACTAGAGTACTAATTGAATTCATGGTATCTCATTTCTATTCATTTTGAAAAATATGCTTTTATTTTATTTATATGATTTGGTTCTTTTTTTATTCCTTTTCAAACATGAACTAGAACTTTTCTACCGTTTTTTCTAATTTTCCTATGTCTTGAACTGTTTTAATAAGAATATAAATTATGGATCAAATTCGATAAATGAGTTTCAGCGAAAATAAACAATTTTATAACAAATATTTAAATTCAACTTTGTATTTATGAGGATGAAATTTGAAGACCGTAAGAGCATTACACCCAGTAAAAATTCTGAGTACAAAGAGGACCGAGAGATATGGGACAAGATAAAGAAAAAGACGATGTATCTTATCTTGAAGTGTTGAAGAACAAGCAATTCGCCTTGTACTCTCTAGCGGATATATCCACCGTGTTCGGGACGACTTGCTCTTCTATGGCTTTCATCTTGCTTGCATTTGGAGACATGGGATCTATTCTCAATGTAGGATATTATCAGATAGTTACGATGGTCCCTACTCTGACTTTAGCTCTTTTTATTGGAGTCTATGTAGACAGATGGGGAAAAAAGAGATCATATATAATTTCATCACTGCTTTCAGCTGTTATCATCTTGATACCTATTTTTTATAGAGATTTAATCAGTATAATAGCAGTAGCCTTTGTATTATCAATCTTATCTAAGTTCAGGCACGCTTCTCACCAAGGTATATTGCCGTCAATATTGGACAAAAAGGAACTCACAACCGCGAACTCGATCGAGAGGATGGCTACTACAGTTCCTGGAGTGATTGCTCCCACTTTTGCTGTATTGATAATAGGTTGGTACGGTTTTTGGATCCTATTTGTCATAGACTCTATCACTTACATAATCGATCTGGTCAGTCTATACTATATACCGATAGAAGAAAATCTCTCTGAGAAGACAACCAAGGGCTTAAAAGGAGTTATCAATGATATCAAAAGTTCTATCAACCATGTCAAAGAAAGACCAGTACTTTTATTCATCATGTTATCAAGCACCTTTTTTCTGCTTTTAGCAGATGGTTTTGGTCTTTTTGCCCTTGAGATATCTCATCTCACTTTCGGCTCAGAACTTCCCTACGGTTACTACAGGTCAGCTGGTTATTTAGGGGCTTTCATCGGCGGATTTTTGACGGGCAAATATTTACAGAATATAGATTACAAATACATAGTTTTCACTACTTTTATCCTAGGAGCAGTTTCATTTTTTGGACTTTCATTATTGACCCTTATTTTGTCGTTCATTGTGTTTGGTATGATTAGAGGTATCAGTTCGGCCCTCATAGGTGTAGCTATCGACACGTCTATACAGACCTATAGTGATGAGGAATTTTTAGGAAGAATATCTTCCTTAGAACTAGTGATGCTCAGAGGGACCGATGTCATAGCGATCGCTTTAGCTGTTATATTGATCAGAACGATCGGACCGATTACAGCGATGTTGTACATGGGAAGCATGCTTTTTGTTGCAGGATTTGTTGTTCTATATTTATCGAAAAGGCTTATGGACTGAATTTTTTAGATGAACTTCCATCTCTTTGACCTAAAATATTGTCTTTCATGGACATTTTGAGGCTAAGCTGGCAAAATATAGCAATAAAATCAAAAATACATAACAAAATTTTTAAAAATAATCAATATTATAAGAAAAACTATGAGGGATGTAGATATTGAATTGAATAATAATCCACGATGTAAAGCCGAAATTGAGCACGTTTTAAAGGGTGAGAGCTGGAATATGAAGAATATACCTTTCATAAAGGTTAAAGGTTTCAACTTTGAAGACGGAAATAAAACGATGAGACTCATATTCAAAGAAGAGATACTCGCTGAAGAAGAGATCGAGATTAGACAAAATAAATTTAGTAAGAAAATCGAATTAGAAAAACCTCTTGATAATCCGGAAGAGATAGAAGTAAAGATAGGTTCTGATTTTCAAAGAAAAATTCCTATCGAATTGAAAAAGCTATTTGGAAAAGCAACGTATTTTGACGGTACCCTTATATCTAATCCGATTGTCAGCGTAGGAGGTAAGATGATTGCGGTAGGTGATGAGAGGGGTAATTATGAGATATTTCTCTCCAAAGAAGAAGAGAAGATAATGGTGTTTGATAAGGGGTATTCAAAAGAGAGATTGGAGTGTTGGCTATACGATGTAAAATTAAAAGAAGATACGAAATTGGATGTTAATATAGGAGGGTTGGAGGTGTACGAACTCGGCGCTTGGTTAGGATACACTAGCCTTTATATTCATTTCGTACCTATGTCAATCACAAAGATGAATGCCGTCGTAGAGAGAGAGCCTTCTTTAAAAAAGGGCAATTTAAAAGACCAAGATATCTTTCACTATCCAGAAGCATGGCCGCATCTCAATAAAGAGGATGTAAAAGTTTTCATCGGTGGAAACGAAGTCCCTATAAAGACTTTCAATGAATTCGATGATTTCCTCGGTGAGAAGGAAAATGAAAAATTTACCCGACCAGGTTATATCATTGGTATAGCAAGAGAAGATTTTAAAGAAGATATAATAAAAATCCAGATCGAAAAACAAATTGAATTAGAGGATGAAAATGTGCTTGAAAAAGGTGAGGGCTATTATATCGGTTTTGTATAGTAAAAAACCTAGATTTTCCCCTCTTCAATCTTTATCTTTAGAATAGGAGATGGAGTCTTTTTCCATCCAAAAAAATAATAGTTAGAAAAGTGGGTTTTGAAATATTGAGAACCTATGAAGAGACAGAAGAAAAGCATCATCTTTTGATATTGGCTGAGAAAAAAGCTAAGTTAGTTTTTTACAGATGAAAATTCAAATGATCGCCGAAAAATTGTTGTTCTCTATATATCTCTCCAATCCGCTACCTCTAGGTCATCTATTCTTTCATAATGTTCTA
>CAZRSB010000052.1:0-13636 GCA_964602715.1 uncultured Thermoplasmata archaeon
AAAATTAATAAATCTTTAGATAAGTGTATCGGAGATGATTTTTATAAGATTTTTGATATCGAAAGCGATGCTATAGAAAAAGCCCTAGAAGAGAAAAAAAAGATCGAGGTAGAAACGCTAATCTATAATGATGAGAAGTCAAAGATTGTTAATTTTACAACTAAACCTCTTCGTGATAATAAAGGAAACATTAGTGGTATATTAGGTTATTTTGAAGATATTACGGACAAAAAGAAAAAGCAGGAATACCTTGAGGCCATGGTAAAAGGCAGAGATATTCCCTCGCTTTTACTCTCATCTGAAGGAGATATTTTGATGATAAATGAAGCCTTGAAAAATGCTTTTGATTTAGAAGAAGATATTGAAGGTGCGAATATTAGAGAGATAGTGGGAAAGGAAAATGTATTGCTTGAGAGAGTTATAAAAAATAAACGGGAGATCACAAAAAAATTTCAAACCTTCGAGTTCGATGAAGGAGCCAAAAAGCATTTCTCGATCTCTGCGTCATTTATAGATGGAGGGGCTAAAAACGGTTCTAAAATCCTTGTTACATTTGATGATAAAACAAAACAGAAAAAATTGGAAGGAGAATTGGAAGAAATCAGGAACAAATATGATACTTTAGTTGAAAACGCACCTCTAAGTATCAGTATAACCGATCTAGAGGATAATCTATTATATGTTAATGAACACATGGCTCAAAAATTGGGTTATCGGGTGGATGACTTAGAAGGTGAAAGTTTAATGAACTTTATACCAGAGGAAGAGATCAAAAAATTGAGACAAAAAACAGAAGAGAGAAAGGATGACGAAATGGAGACCTACGAGTTAGACTTTGAAAAAAAAGATGGTACAATTATTGAGATGATGGTCAGCGCAACTCCGATGAAAAATTTACAAGGGGAAATTGAGAAAACTGTTGGATTTTTACAGGATATCAGTGATATAAAACAACTACAAAGAGAGCAGCGGAAAGCCAGGAAATACTTGGAAAATGAGGTTAACAAAATACTGACCAAATTGGAAAAAATTGAGCAAGGAGATCTTACGGTTACTATGGAAAAGGAAAGAGATGATAATATAGGGGAACTGATAGAGGGGCTTAATCGTATGATAAAACAATTCAAAATGAATTTAGTAAGTATTCAAGAATCAGCTGAGGAATTAAATGATGCATCTGATCACATCGCTTCGTCTTCTGAGGAGGTAAACGCTGTAGCAGAAAATGTCTCAGATTCAATTCAAAATATTTCTAGAGGAATATCTGAACAAACTAGAATGTCGGAAGAGTTATCCAATAAGATAGAAAACAGTGCGGCTAGTATAGAAGAGACTTCAGCATCAGCGGATGATATAGCTGCTTCAGCCGAGGAGGTCGCTGCAAAGACAGATGAAGGTATGACTCAGGCAGAGGCAGTATCTGATAAAGTTACGGAGCTGCAAGAGAGATTGGATAAAACGGCTGATAAGGCTTTTGATTTAGATGAACATTCCGATCAAATTGGTGACATCATCGATACGATATCAGATATAGCTGATCAGACCAACCTCTTAGCTTTGAACGCTGCTATAGAAGCAGCTAGGGCTGGGGAACACGGGAAAGGTTTTGCAGTTGTCGCGGATTCAGTTAGGGAGTTAGCTGAAGAGACTCAGGAGGAAACAGACAATATCAAGGAAATCATAGAAAAGACACAGATCAATGCTTCGGAGGTTGTTGATGGAGTTCAAGATGTGAAAGAGACAACACAAGAAGTTGATCAAGTAACTCAGGAGAATTTAGATTCTTTAGAGGTGATAATGGAAGCTACTAATTCAGTTTCACACTCAATTCAGGATATTTCTAATGCCGTTAATGAGGTAGCAGAACAGCTGCAGGATTCTGCTGTTAAAGTAGAATCGCTTACTGAGATATCTGATGAAAACTCCAGCCAAGTAGAATCTGTCACGGCTTCTGCTGAAGAACAAAATGCTTCGATTGAAGAGTTGTCTCGCTCGGCACAGCAACTCTCAAGCTTAGCTGATGAATTATTTGACTTGGTCGAAGAATATAAAATAGATGGATCCTATTGAGAATATAATATTGGAATAAAAAGGTGTTAAAATGTCTATAAAAGAAAAAATAGCTTCACAAGAATCTTTTCAAGTGGTGATCTTTCGACTAGAGGATGATCATTTGTCCTGCCCTATTTCTCAAGTGAGAGAGATAATACAATTGGAAGAAGTCACTCCTGTCCCCTCAACACCCGAGACGATAAGAGGTATAATCAATAGAAGAGGGGAGATAATTACGATAGTTGATTTGCCTAAAGTGTTGAACATGGATATGGAGCTGACCGAAGCCGAATCTCAACTTTTGATACTTTACAGTGAAGAAGAAAATGTAGGAGTCATGACATCTGAAGTTATCGAAATACCTACAATAGCTACAGATGATATTGAGCCTCCTTCTGAGACGATGGAAACACCGATAAATAAGGAATATTTAGAGGGTATAATAAAAAGAGAGGACAAGTTAGTTTTACTAACTGATCTGCTATCTTTGGTAGGAAATCTTTCTCATGAAGACATAGAAAAAGCTTCAAAATTTAGTGACGAGAACTAATCATCTAAATGACAAGTAGGAGACCGACAAGTAGGAGTCCCTCTTCTTCAGGGGAGGGGTAGTTGACTAGATAATGGAAAAGGAATGATGAAGGTAAAGGAGTAAAACTCTATTTTTGAGAAACAACCGTCATCTTTATAAACCTAATCATAAGATGATTAGTTATCGATTTGGATTGAATATTAGGCAAAGGTGTTCAGAAATATGATTCCAGAGAACACATCTAAAAATACAAAAAATAGTAAATTTTCTAAAAAAGATATTTTAATAAAATACAAAAAGGTGGAAAAATGATGGAGATAGAGGTTTTATGGGATCTAATAAGGATATCGATATATGCGATAGTTTTTATTGGTCTCACTTACGCAATTTTCAAGAAGACACTTACATTTGTAGTGATGGTTCCAGTCTATATAGTGGCCGCAACATTTGCTTTCTTTGGACAGCAGCTAGCTGACGTAACTGGTATGGCTAGATTAGCCATCTATATACCTATTACTGTAATAGTAGCTACATTGACTACTCTTTATGTGAAACGTTATATAACGAGTAAAATCGTCATAGTGAAAGAAGAGGCAGATAGATTAGCCGAGGGAGACTTTAGTCACGAATTGACAGTAGGAGATTCTAAAGACATTGGGAGTATGCTTGAGTCGAATAATGAGCTAGTAAGGATGACAGCATCCTTTAAAAAAATGAAAATAAATATGCAAAAATCTTTCAATGGGATCAGTAAATCAATGAAAGAACTTTCTAGAGGTAATCTAGATGCCCGTATAGAAACTTCTGAGTTATCGGGTAAATATAAGGATATAGCTGAGAATATCAACACTAGTATGAGGGACTTAACTCAAACCTTAGAAGTTGTTTCTGGGAAATTAGAGGATATATCAGAAGGAAGTACAGGAGATAAGTTAGAAGAAGATTTTAAAGGCGAATTCAATAGGATGAAGATATCTATCAATAAGATAGAAGATACCATTTCTGACTTTGTTGATGAGATAGGATATATGTTGGAACTTAGCGATAAAGGTGAACTCGAAAAGAGAGTTGATTCTGAGAAGTTTGATGGTGTATGGAGGAAGATTTTAAGAGGTAACAATGAGGTCATTAAACAAATCGAAGAACCGATAAAGAAAGTTAGTAAGAGATTAGAACAGCTTTCGAAAGGAAAGATGCCTGAAAAGATAGAGGAAGGTTACCAAGGTGATTATGCTAGATTACAAAAATCCATAAATAGAACAATAGAAACGATCGATACGTTTTCAGAAGACATGGAGGAGTTGAGAGTGGCCGCTAATAAAGGAAACTTAGAAAAGAAAATAAAAACGGAAAATTATGAAGGTATGTGGGAAGACATATTAAAAACAAATAATGCAGTGTTAGATGAAGTTAATAGACCATTAGAAGCTATCGGCGAAGTCATGGAGAAAATGGCTAAAGGAATAGTTGATGAAGGAGTTGATACAGAGGATTTAGAAGGAAAATATCTAGAAATAGCCATAGCTGTTAATGACTCACTTGAGGCAACAAGAGAATCGATGGGAGAAGTTGGAAGACTAATAAATGCTCTCTCTGAAGGTAATTTAGATGTAAAGGCAGATTATTCAGAACTTGAAGGTGCTTATGAAGAAATTACAAAGACCGCTCAATCAGGTATAGATAAAACTAGAGAAACATTGAGAGAAGTAAAACAAGCATCTTTGGATGTTGATGATGCTTCGGAGCAGATAGCAGCTTCTTCTGAAGAATTAAATTCTACCGCTGAAAATGTATCTACTTCAGTTCAAAATATATCAGAAGGAACATCAGAGCAGGCAAGAATGACCGAGGATATAGAGCATGAAGTAGAAGATGCAGCAGCGAATATGGAAGAAACTTCAGCATCAGTAGAAAATATAGCCGCTTCGGCCGAAGAAGTATCGGCTCAAACGGATGAAGGTTCAGAACATGCTAAAACAGCTAGTAAAAGGGTTGAAGAATTACAGTCCTCTCTTGAAGAGACAAAAAAGAAAGCTTTTGAATTGGATGAACAATCAGATGAGATAGGAGATGTCATAGAGACAATATCAGAGATAGCTGAACAGACCAACTTGTTGGCTTTAAACGCTTCAATTGAAGCCGCTAGGGCTGGAGAACACGGAAAAGGCTTTGCCGTAGTAGCTAATTCAGTTAGAGAATTAGCGGAAGAAACACAGGAAGAAACTGAAAACATTAAAAAGATAATAGAAAAAACACAGATCAACGCTTCTGATGTAGTAGAGGGAGTCAAAGACGTAACTAAAAAATCAAACGAAGTTGGTGATGTCACTGAGAAAAACTTGAATTCTTTAGAAGAGATAAGAGATGCTACAGATACAGTTACGACTTCAATCCAAGACATATCTGGTGCAGTGGAGGATGTAACAAATAAGATACAAAACATTTCACAGAGTGTTCAAAAAATCGCTGAAATAGCTGATCAAAATTCTAATGAGGCAGAATCTTCAGCTGCCGCAGCTGAGGAGCAAAGTGCATCTGTTGAAGAATTATCTGGTCAAGCTCAAAAACTGGCTAGTTTATCTAAAAATCTCTCGGAATTAGTTGAGAATTTCAGATTAGAATCGTAAACTAAAGTTTCGACATCTACCGCTTGTATAGTAAGAAATAGGGATTTTAAACCCCGACCGTCTATACAGTTCACACAGGCTGGGTGTAGGCGCTCATCCACAACAGAGGCATTACTTTTGTGACTAAAAAACAAATTTAAAAACTGTTCATATCTTTATTATAACTTTCATGGACATCGATCCAACTCGAAACTTTACTGTCCTAGCTTTATCTCCTCCGGTATCCTTTCCTGCTATACTGATATTTTGGTCATTTAACGCATCTTTTACTGCCTTTACATTTTTATCTCCTACAGCCCCTCTAGATTTGAATGAAAACATCTGAGAACCTCCTGCTATTTTAGCCTCTATATTTCTCCTATTTCCCCCAAGTTCAATTATTTTTCTTTTTAATCTTTTTACAGCCTTATCGGCATACATAGCAGGTTTCTTCTTCTTTTTTTTATTTCCTTCGGCAACTAATACGTGGGCCATCCCTCCTATCTCATTTTCCTCATCATACATAGCGACCGCTACACAAGATCCTAGCGATCTAGCGATCAGTGTACCGCTACCTCTGATCACTTCTAATTTACCTATTCCTACTTCTAATTCATCTTTTCTACTCATATCTATCTTAGTTGATCATTCCAAAGAAAGGTGTTTGATAAAGCTAAGCATGAGTTCGTCACTTGGAATTAATAAATATTTTCCTTCTATGCCGGCTCCTTCTGCAACAAATTTAACATCTGCGATCACTGCCTCTTCCAATAGAGTTGTGTACCCTACTACATCTTCAAAATAGACACCGACCATATCATGAATAAGCTCTGGAGGAGTATGCATAATAGAAGT
The DNA here is from genome assembly GCA_964602715.1 of uncultured Thermoplasmata archaeon. Lineage (GTDB taxonomy): Archaea > Thermoplasmatota > Thermoplasmata > Halarchaeoplasmatales > Halarchaeoplasmataceae > Natronoplasma. The sequence continues at coordinate 6,046 of CAZRSB010000052.1, forward strand.
TTTGAAGTAATTGCTAACTTCACCTAGAAAATTGCCCATTATAATATTACCAACTTCTTTTACCGCACTTTTTTCTACCTCACCAAATTTACCAAATTTTTTATCCTTATCACGTCCCATCAGTATATTTGCTATACGTCTGGCACTATCTTCATATAAGATAAATAAAGCAAGTCCGTCTTCCCCATCTCCCAATTCAGAATAAACAATGAGAGCCATCCTTTCTTTGTCGATCTCGTTTTCGCAGTGTTCAAAAGCATCTGCTTGTATCTTTTCTATCTTGGATTTCACATTAGAATTTATCATAGTAGATATATTATCAGCGGATTTTTTTCCAGCCGTTTCAAGTACATTTTTTATTATCTTTAAATGTTCATCATTTAATTGGCTGTCTTCTGTCATGATGTGATTATTACTAAGTTTGGTATATATTCGTTTTCCTAATTTTGGAAAATTGAAGCAACCAAAAAAGTACTTCTAGTCCAGAATTATCTAAAGTGCCGAGAAGACACCTTCCAATACGTAGTGACAGCGAGGATGAAGAGAATGTTTTTTATCCTCGCCAATCGGTAGATTTAGAGAAGTTTGCCATCCTCTTGTCCTCACTGACGTTACGCTATAATGTCAAACGATCTCTATTTTGAACTGAGGTAATCTATAAAGATTTTAGTCAACTCCTCGCTTGGGATCATCAAATATTTTCCTTTTATACCAACCCCCTCTGCTATAAATTTGATATCAGCAATTACTGCATCTTCAAATATTCCGTCAAGTTCGATTCCGTATTCGACAGACAATACGTTAAAACTTTCAGCCAACTTTGGAGGCGTATGCATTATTGAGATATCAAAATAATCGCTGACTTCTCCTAAAAAATTTCCCATCACGATGTTACCCACTTCTTTTACTGCACTTTTTTCAGTATCGCTAAATTCTCCAAAATCATTGTCCTTATCTCTACCCAACAATATATTCGCCATTTTTCTTGCGCTATCTTCATATAAAATAAACAAGGCCAAACCATTTTTTCCTATTTCAAGTTCAGAGAACACAATCATAGTCAATTTATTTTCTTTTTCATTTGACATATCAAAAGAATTCGCTATAACATTTTTTATTTTAGCTTCAACATTAGAATCGATCATTATAGATATGGTTTCTGCAGATTTTCTTCCTGCTGTTTCTAGAACGCCTTTTAGGATCTCTAATTGGTCCTCTTCTAGTTTAGTACCACTAGTCATATATCTACAAATTACAGATTGACTATATATTCGTTTTCCCCTTTTTTCATCTCATCTTTTTGCCACTCTCTAGCACTATTGCCTCAGTAGAACCACTCATTTTTACGACTTGTTGTAAATGTTCAGCATATTCTTCATCATCAGATTCTAGTAATTTTTCGATGAATTCGGACAAAAATTCACCTGATTCAACTTCTGAATCTTCATATTTCCATCTTTTTGAATCTCCTTTCCCAAAAGCTGTATAAAATCCAAAAGCAATAGATTTTAATTTTTTATCAGACAAATTGTAATTTTCCATTTCATTTATCGCCTCTTCCTTCCCCCTGACTTTGAATACTCTAGCGATGGAATCAGCAAATTTCGCCTCAGGAGGTAATTTTTTGAATTCGGGTAAAGATGCTAGTTCTTGCTTCTCTTTTTCGACCTGTTTAAGCTCTCTCAACTTTTCTCTAGGTCTAATATTCAATGACAGAATCTCTTCAATAGATTCTTGATCGTCCAGTATGGCTTTTAAGACTTTTTCTTTGTAACTGTGCCAATATTTTTCCAAAAATTCATTAACGGTGCCTTCTTCTAGTACTGCTCCGTTAACATTTTTTAGCAGCTCGATCAAAGCGGGTTTTTCCCAATCATCGTAATCAATATGTTCAAGGAATGATTCTTTATCTTTTCCAAAGCAAATATCTCCTATGATGAAAAGATCATATTTATTTTTGATAATGTCTATTGCCTCTTCAGAATAGAGAGAGATGAATTTTTCATCGGACAAGCTTTTGAAGTAATCTTCCCGAAGGTTCTCTGAAACAGGGATATCCTCTGTCAATTTACAGCGCTCACAATCTCCTTCACATTTCAGACCAATTTTCCCTTTTATTTCAAAAGATTTCGAATTGTCAGGTGAAAGCATCCTTTCGGTCAGGCTCTTATATAAATTCATCTGATCATTTGCGCATTTTTCACAGATGATAAATTTTTTATCTATTTCTTTCCATTCTAATTTCATGAGACCTTCATCACTTTTTTCTTTACAATGATCACAATAAAATTCTCCATCTTGGTTTTCATGTAAGTCATAGTTTAGTCTATCAATCGCAGAGTTTACAAATCTTTTTGGAGGAGCATCTGTTTTTCCAGTGCAGATGACTTTATCTTCCAGGGAGTAGAAGTAAAAACCCTTGTCGGCTTCTTTACTGTAAGCAATAAGTCTTTTTTTAGGATCAGGAAAGTGTTGAACCCCTATCAATCTTTTCTTAGATGAATCTCCTTTTTTTGCATAGGCTATTTCGCCAGCGGGAGTTTTGGCAGTGGTGATCTGCTTTGCCTCTTCTTGTATACCAAATAGAATCGTAGAGGCAACAGCTTTAGAAAGGTCAGGACCTCTCTTTGAGTACTTTTCTAATTTACTCTCATCGTCTGAGTATTTTTCAATTTTTTTAATCTTCCTTTTTGATCGTCCAAATTTACAAAATAAACAATTATCCCTACATTCAGGAATCACTTTCATTGGATCTTTTGCTAGCTTTTTTGCATTTTCAATCAGGTTTTTTTTCTGAATCTTGCTAGCCTTCCTAGGTCCTCTTCTAAATCTCATTTTGTATGGATAAAGGAAACAGATTTATAAAAGTTGTTAAACATCTCATTCTTTTAATCATCAATGTAAAGACCAGTTGGTTTTTTGACGTATTTTTTGACCTTTCGGGCCTCGATGATCTCTTTAGCAACTGCCATTTTTTTTGGAAATCTTTCAGGGTTTTCAATACCCTCTTTTCTAGCGATATCATTTAATTTTTTTCTCGTGTTTTCCTCTACCAACTTTTTGGCCTCTTTGTCATCAATATTGGCCATATTATCATATCCTCCATTGTTTTCACGATATTTTATTTTTTTGTATATAATAGATGAGCAGGGTAAAAGATTTAACTCTGTTATTCTTTCCTATTTTAGGTAAGATGCGAGAGATTTGGACAGAAAAATACAGACCGGAAAAACTGGAAGGCGTTTATGGCCAACATAAGATCGTTGAAAGGTTGAAGGCTTATGTAGATAAAGAGAGTATGCCCCATCTACTTTTTGCCGGACCTGCAGGCACTGGAAAGACCACTTCAGCTATCGCACTATCAAAAGAGATGTATGGAGAGGCATGGAAAAACAATTTTTTTGAGCTTAATGCCTCAGATGAAAGAGGTATAGATATCATAAGAAACAAGATAAAGGAATATGCGAAAACAAGTACCATGAGTGATATAGGTTTTAAGATCATATTCATGGACGAGGCGGATTCTTTGACTTCAGAGGCTCAAGCAGCATTGAGGAGAACTATGGAAAAATATTCACACAATTGTAGGTTCATTTTGTCCTGTAACTATTCATCTAAAATTATTGATCCCATCCAGTCTAGGTGCGCTCTTTTCCGATTTAGAAACCTTAAAGAAGAAGATGTTAAAAGCTGGATTCATCACCTTGCAAATGAAGAGGACATCAATGTCACTAAAGAAGCAGAGGAGTTGTTGACTAATGTTGTTGGTGGTGATCTTAGAAGGATCACAAATCTACTCCAGATATCAGCTTCTACTACTGGTGAAATTACAGAGAAAGTAGTCAGAGAAAGTGCTAACATAGCGAGACCGGAAGATATAAGGAACTTAGTAAAAGATGCCGCAAAAGGCGATTTCACTAAAGCTAAGAATCAGTTAGAAGATCTTATGATCGAAAATGGCCTTTCTGGTGAGGATATAATCAAGCAGATCCATAGTGAAGTCTACCAGATACCTCTAGATAGGTATAAAAAAATGGAATTGGTGGATAGGATAGGTGAGACTGAATTTCGGCTGGTGGAAGGAGCGGACGAAAAGATCCAACTTGAGGCCTTGTTAGCAGCTATTTCACTGAAAAGGTGAGTCTTACTCGCCTATCACCTTTACGATAATTTCTCTACTTCTTTGTTTAACATCCATATCACATAATATAATCTGTTGCCAAGTTCCTAATTCTATTTTGCCGTTGGTTATCGGAGCAGTGAACGATTGTCCAATAAAAGAAGCTCTGATGTGAGAATGACCGTTTCCATCCTGCCACTTTTCATGGTGCTTATAGTGAATATCTTTAGGGAACAACCGATCGAGAGCCTCGCTTATATCATGAATAAGACCAGATTCGTATTCGATCGTGGTGATTGCTGCTGTTGAGCCCGAAACAAAGAGCGTAACAGTACCTTCTTTGACAGAAGTGTTATTAACTATGTCTTGGCTCTGCTCTGTTATATTTTTGATGTCTAACCCGCTTTTTGTATTTACCTTGAACCTCTCATCTTCTACGACCATATACAATGATAAAAAATAAGCTTTAAACAAATTTCGGTTGTTGTATCATCACTGTTTTGATTCTAGAAATCTACATGTCCCTTCAATATCTCTATCATAAGAACAAAAGATGATCTAGAAAATCCTGTTGTTATTCAGTATATTATGTAAATAAAAGGTTTTTCAGAATTTTGCGGAAGAACTAGGGGGAAATAAATAAATATAGAATCTCAATACACGAAAAGGGCAATGTTTTCCTGTTTCCAGCCGACCAAGCCAGGAAACAGATTGTAAGGTGATCATTTGAGAGAGAAGATCAATCTCTGGCTTGAGGAAAGCAAGTTGTTTTGGGCACTTGTATTTGGATTTCTATTATTCTTATCGGTAGACTTTTGGAATTGGAGTTTAGATGAAAGACTCTTTGGTTTTTTTCCAATTTGGATAGTTAGGATAATTGTTTTGCAGTTAGCTTTGGTTTTTACATTTTTTGTATTTGCTAAGAAATTTTGGAGGACTGTCGAATGACTTCGGGAGATACATTGATCGTGATGGGGATCATAACAGCCTATCTTTTAATCACACTATCAATTGGAATCTACGGCTACAAATTTTCGAAAAAGAGCGTTTCAGATTACTTTTTAGCCGACAGAAAGGTCGGCACTTTCGTACTTTTTTTTACGTTAGTATCTACAAACTTGAGCGCTTTTACATTTTTAGGGTTCGCAGGTAGTTCTTATGAGATGGGTTATTCATTTTATGGAGTTATGGCTTTTGGGACCTCATTTTTTGCTCTTTCATTTTATATAGTTGGTCGGAAAGTCAGACGACTTGGGGAAAAAAAGGGTTATATAACCCCCCCTGAACTGATTGGAAAAGAAACTGATAGTTATGCTTTAAGGATATTATTTCTAGCTGTTATGGTGATTTTTACTTTACCTTATCTAGCTATAAATCCTATAAGTGCAGGGTACGTACTAAATATACTGACAGATGGGGCGATACCTTATTTTTGGGGAGCAGTATTTCTTACGATTTTTATCATAATGTACGTCTTTTTTGGGGGTATGCGAAGCATAGTTTGGACAGATGTGTTACAAGGTATATTGATGTTCACGTTTCTCCTCATAGCCGTAGTTGTAATTGCGATGTCTTTAGGTGGAATAACTGAAGCTCATGCTCAAGCAGAAGTTGCTAATTCTAATATCTTTATCAGAGAAGGATCGATAACAGTCCGAACATGGTTTAGCTACACTTTGTTATGGTCTTTTTGCAATCCAATGTTCCCCCAACTTTTCCAAAGGTTCTTCATTGCTAAAAGTGATAAGGGATTAAAAAGATCCATGATCTTTTTCCCATTGATTGTCTCAGTGCTTTTTATTTTTCCAGTGATGATAGGAGTGATGGGATCTGGGGCTATATCAGGGTTGGAAGAAGTTGATCATATTTTGCCTTTATTGCTGGATAAATATGCTCCAGTTTGGTTATCAGCTCTTATTATGAGTGGAGGATTTGCTGCTTTTATGTCTACAGCGGATAGCCAACTTTTGACTTTAAGCTCAATTTTCACAAAGGATGTATTTCATCCACTATTATCAAAAGGGGAAATATTTGATTATAAGATGGGTCACGTTATGGTAGTCATTTTAGCGCTCCTCGGTTTATTATTGGCTTATGATCCTCCAGGGACTATCTTTGAAATAGTAACTTGGGCTTTTACAGGTTTAGCAATATTGTATCCTGTGACCGTCGGAGTTCTTTATTTTAAGGTGAATTCAACATCATGTATAATATCCATCATAGTTGGAATAATCATGTTGTTGGGATACGTATTTAATATGCTTCCTACATTTGGATTTTTACCTGCGATACCGATAGTTGCGACGGTTTCGATATTGCTTTTTAGCACAGATTTCATTTTGAAATGGTTTCAAAAATAAACGTGTCAAAATATAGCTAATCCTTGACTCAACATAATTATAGAAGTATTTGAAAGAAGGAGAGAAAGATATAATAACAAAAAAAACTCTAATTAGATCAAATTTGAACAGCACAAAACCGATTAGGAATGATGACCAGACCCTTACTGAGCCATATAAGGCAATGATGAAGATCTTGAGTTCTGATTTAGGGTTCTACGGTCTCATCCACTTCTTTTTCAAAAGGAGCAAGAGCCATTATAAAGAAACCCATCCACACGATGAAGAAAAGTGAAAGTAATATATGATCAGGTCTGTATAGATGGTTCACTAAGATACCTATTATGGGTACAAAAATAGCGATTACGGTATAAAGTAGTCTTTTCTTTGGAGTCTTTTCATTAGCCATCGGCTCTATTACTAAACGGGTAAATAAAAATGTTTTGGAATTTCGTATATTTATTGAAAGAATAATATTTTTAATCACATCAAAATTTAATTATTTTTAGAGAAAGTCCAAAACAAGGCAAGAAGATGTCACAAGCAACTCGTCAACAGTTTCAATAAAATTATGTCTTAGAATATAGAAGGTGAAAAGGGTTAAATACATCTTCGTATAATGCAATAAATCCTACTGGTTGAGTGGATCTGATTTGCTCAGAATAGTGGGAATCCAAAAAGTTAAATACATGTCCCATTGTGGGAATGAATGCTTCAAATGGGGATTCAAGAAACCCGGAGAGCATCTCCGTGAACTCTTGAGTCCGACAGACGTATAATGAAAGGTGTAATTTGTCCACCAGTCGTGCAGGGAATCAATATATTGGATTCCATTAATATCCAAAACAACGAATCCGCCAATTCGTTGTACTTCCTTTACTCAATTCCGGTTGATCCTGCCGGCGGTCACCGCTATTGGAGTTTGATTAAGACATGCGAGTTGAGGGTGCTTCGCGCGCCCAGCGGACGGCTCAGTAACACGTGGATAATCTGCCCTTGGGTGGGGTATAACCTCGGGAAACTGAGGACAATACTCCATAGATCTCGGAGGCTGGAATGCGCCGAGATCGAAAGCATCTGCGCCCAAGGATGAGTCTGCGGCCTATCAGGTAGTAGTGGGTGTAACGGACCC
>CAZRSB010000053.1:0-11998 GCA_964602715.1 uncultured Thermoplasmata archaeon
AAGACTTTCAATTCGAAAACCCGCTCAGCGAAGTCATTAGCAAAATCACCCCCTTCCTCTCTCAATAGGTCTTCTCTTATATCATCCAAGATAGGATCAAGGGTGTTTTCTACAATATACTGCACGATATATTCTGGGGTGTAATACGATCCTGTAGCCTTTCTCTCACCTTTATCTGTCGTCAGATATATCTCGCCTTCATCTAGTTCTTCTCGGATCTCGGACAAATGAGGTTTAACGTCTGATAACGGATATATATCAAGAGCCTTGCTTAAACACTCTTCTGCCTTTCTCAATTCGCCACGTCTCCGATACATCATCCCTTCTGAAGCCCAGATTATAGCAGCAGCAACCTGATGTTCAGGCTCTTGATGTGTGACTTTCCCACAGGAACGGGTAGCCTCTAGATACTCCCCTTTCTTTCTGAGAGCATCCGCTTTATTTATCCATGCTGTTTTATACTCAGGAGCGATGGAAGTGGCTCTGTCGTAGCAATTTACGGCTTTATCGTACTGTCCTTTATCGAGATGAACTTTGCCTTTACTCAGCCAGACCCAAAAGAGATGTGGTTCAATTGAAGTATCCTCTTCCTCCTCACTATTTTTACAGGAAGCATCTGCGTTATCGTTCTCTGTCGAATCATCCTGTATTTCGATAAAGATCACTCTCTCAAAATCATCTAAAGCCCCTTCTAGGAGATCATTTTCGTGCTTTTCAATACCTTCTATAAAATGGTCCATCGCTTCTTCAGAAAGATCGTTTAACCACTCTTTTTCTGGCATAATCTTCACCTAGTTTTATCTTACTTTTATTTTCATTTCAACTTTAATTACTTCTTCCATTCACTTTGAGTTAATCCTTTTTTCTAAGTGAGACCAATCTAAAAAATCACTACTCTTTTTCTCCCATCTCATCATTTGAATCCTCTTTTGATTTTCCCGAAGTCTCGATCCCATAATTGTTTTCAATCACTAAATCATCAATATTTGGAATTAGATTTTGAAATAAATTTTCCTCAATGTCAAAAAAAGGTTCCAACATTTCCTCAACCTCTCTATTCAGTCTCCCCTCCTCTTCTACCATTAAGTCGTAAAAAGAATCAATACCAACTCTTGTCTTCTTTACTTTTTCTTTAAATTCCGTTATGTATTCTTCATCGATAATTTCCGTTCCATTATCACTTTTTATTTCAAAATCATCCGTATCTTCTTTTTTGACTATCTCATCATGGGCAAATTTATTTCTATAGTCTTTAATATCACCAAGGCTCATCAATTGGTTTTTTTTCTTTAACTCATCTCGCTCCTCCTTAATTTCCTCCATTTTTTTTCTGAAATCATCTTTTTTATCACTATTTTCCTTCATCTTATCATAATATTCGTCCTGTTTATCTTTTAATTCACCTAGAAGAGTTTTAACTACACTTTGGAATATACTTATCTTCGTACTTAGGTTAAAACAATTCTTATCAAGAATTTTTTCCTGAAATTCATCTTCCTTTTCATGAGTACAGAAGTATCTCCTCAAAAATTTATCTAAAGTATTTTCTATTCGAATCAACGGACCTATAAACCCACCTCGTATCCTATCTATCTCTGGGGATATATCTCTCTTCTTGAAACCTTCGAACATTTTTTCAATTTTAGGCTTCTTAGGAGATTCTTCCTCACCGTTCACTTTTATTCCTCCCATTCTCTTCATTTTTAAGCAGTTTGTCCGTAACCTCCATCATCTTATCGGATGAGGTCGTATTTATCTGTGAATATATATCTCTTAGGGTAGAATCTTCTTTTTCACTCGTACTCTTCCGGATACTCCTCCTTCATCTGCTTCCCTTTGAGAATCATCACGATGAATAGAGGTATTATAGATCCCATAAGAAGAGCACCAGAGATGAAAGCACCTTGAAATAGAAAATAACCTCCAAATACCAGGAATATCATCTGAATCACGAAGATGCTCGTGAGTTGGAGAAAGTCTTTCTTAAGCGATGTGATGTCAGTTCACCTCATTACTCAACTTTCGATCCTCGGCGCTAACATCATGGTCGCTTTTCCGTTACCTTCGGCAAACCGGTACTCGATCTCCATCGGATATTCGGGGCCTAATCTCACGAAGACAGGAGCGTTGGCAGATATAGGCTTGACAATATCCTTCAGATATTCAAGGGCGAACATGCTCTCAACATCTTCCTCAATATCGTACTCAGTAAATTGATCTGAATGTAGGGTAGATTCTATCTCATCCTGATCCTCCTCTGCCATCATCTGCAACTTGTCCTCGTCCGCTTTAATCCTCAATTGGTCCACTATGCTACCGGCTGCTTTGATGCCCGTTTGTAAGAAATCTGCTTTCATCTTTACTTCGTTAGATAGGTCCAAGTCCGGTATGTCGGGACTATCCATCCCTTCGGTATCTAGGAGGGGTATGATCTGAGTAAGATTACCTGATCGTGCCTTCAATCTACCTTCCTCTTCCTCTGACAGTTCGACCATCTCCCCTTTATCTACGATCTTCAAGAAATCCTGTATCTTCTCAAGTTTCAGCCCGATCTCTCTTTTCTCATCAACCTCGTACTCCTCAAAGCCGTTTGGTTGCACCGAGAGGACCACCATCGCTACGTGGGAGTCGTCCACCGCCTCTATCCTGAACTCCTCTTCATCGAGCACCGCACGTGTCTCATCGACTATTGCGCTCACCATGTCGGTTATCTCTTTCAGCCGGTCTGCCTTTATACTTAAATTCATAACTTATCACCTATACAAACTATTTAAGGGTATATTATGGGATTTTAAACGAAGGTCTCCTATATATATTCCCTTAGTCACGAGAGGACCCTCGAAGTGTAGTGAAACCTCAATACCTAATCAACTTCTTTTTATTCTCCTTTTAGATAAGCCCCACATAACACATGAGTAGGCTCATCCAATTCTTCTCTAAGTTCTTTTTTTCTCTCAAATCTATCTTCCAAATTGTACTTACTAATCAGTTCTCGAACTCCTTTGAATAATTTTTTCCCTGTAGTATCGTCTTTTCTAAAATACTCAAATTCTTTTAAAATGTGTTTTGCAGTTACTGAATGGACTATTTCAATATATCTTTGTAGCGTCTTCTTCTGCTCTTCCTCCTCAATTTCTGTCATATAGTATCTTAACGCACTTTCTACATACTCTCGATTTTTATTTTGCTTAATCTGAGTTAATTTTTCTCTTTTAGATAGATCTTCTTTGAATTTTTCAGAGGCTAAAGCAGAGGCTTTCTCATATCTTTTGGTGAATGTATCTTCATCTATCTCGGCTCTATCTTCCTCCTCTTCACAAGATATAATCTCTAGAGCCTCCTCCTGACTCTTCGTGAGAAGTTCAGGCCCCTCCTCTTGGAATCCAATTATATAAGGGGTGGTGTAATCACCTGCTTTACACAATATATAAACAGCATCAAACGGTTGCTCAGACCATCTTTTCCATTCGGTCCATCTTTTTGCACTCCTAATCCCGTCTTGTTTCTTTATTTTCTCAAGTAGTTCTGGTCTTCCTTCATGTATCTGTCGAAGTTGGTTAACAGAGCCAGTTATTTCGTCATCCTCTATGAGGATTTCTTTTTCTTTTTCTTCAATAGACTCTATGTCTTCGTCATAAATCCTTTTCATAAAGGTCCGATTCAGTTGATCTTCTTCCGTTAAAATTTTCCCATCCATACCCAATACCGAATTAATTTCATTCACTCTTTTTTCGACTTTATCGACTATATTCAGGTGTTTATCAAGTTCTGTTTCAGGTAAGAAGTTGAAAGCATATACCTTGTCATGTTTGGATCCTAACCTGTCCACTCTACCTATCCTTTGTATAAGTTTTAACGGATTCCAGTGAATATCGTAATTCACTATTACGTTAGAATCTTGGAGATTTAGACCCTCACTCATCACATCTGTGGAAATAAGCAAATCAATTTCATCCTCTTGATCTATTCTATCTCTTGCCTCGTTTGATTCAGGCGCAAATCTTTCAATTATCTTGTCAACGTTATCAGTGTCAGATGTTACGGTTTCAAAATCTATATTATTGAGATACCCCTTTTGCTGCAACTCTGTTAAACCTTTTTTTAAATGGTTAACAGTATCCCCGAATTGGGTGAAAAGGACTACTTTTTCACATCCACCATCGCCTAGTGCAGGATGGCGTCCATCATATAATTTTTCTAGTTCTTCACATAGAGATTTGAGTTTATCATCTTTAGAATAATCTTCGTTAATATCTGTCATGATCTCTTCGATCCGATTATCTAACTTCTCCATTTCCTCAATATCTTCATCCAGGTCTGACTTTAGTTTTTCTATATAGAACGCATCTGTTTCGTAGTCTTCAAGTTCTTCCTCCTCCATATTCTCTATTACTTCTAAAATAACATCAATATCGTCTTCAGACTTTAGTAACTCATCAACCTTCTTACCTATTGCAACTGTATCCTCATCTAACAATCCTCGGAAATTCTGATAACTCTTTATCATCTTCCTTAAAGTTTCTTTAAGAGAATAGATACTACTCTCCAACCTTTTGAGAATGTTAGATTTTAGTAATCCTCGTAAACTTTTGCCCACGTTAGATAGATTTTGATAAGGTTGTTTGTCTCTATATCCTTTTTTAAGATAGTCCTCTCTCCCTAAGGAGTACCGTGCAAAGTGCATATCTTCAAAGGTGTCTACAATTCTTTTGTAAAAATCGGTCCCATAAACATCAGTGATCGAATAATCTATAGTTTCTAATTTTCTTTCTGGTAAGTATCTTTTCTCATCGTCTATTTCGATATATTCCCTCCCATCTTCATCTTTACCTCCATACTGTGCTACAATATCATATCTCGTCCTTCTTACCATTACGTAACTTAGAAGTTCCGACAAGTTGGAATTGCCTTTTTTTACATCACTAAAGTATTCGTCTATATTTGGAGGTGTTATAGGTATGTTCGTGATGTTTTCGGGGTGGAACAATTTAACTTGATTTTTAAGATCTGAAGGTTCTTTTGTGTATGGTGTTGCCGTCAATAAGATGACTTCATTTGCCATCGGTAAAAATTGAGTTACGTTATCATATCTATTAGTCCCAGTATTTCTGAAATGATGGCTTTCATCGATCAGAACTACAGAGGTGTTTTTGTGTTTATTGAGCAATTCTTCACCGTACTCCTCTTTGCTCAACATCCCCATGCTTAGCACATCCGCATGGAGGGTGAACTTATTGATCATCCTTTCCCACATAGACTGCAGTTTTTTGGGACATATCACTAGGGTTTTGCCTCCAGTTCCTCTAAACCGGTTTCTATGGTGAAAGTGCTCTAATAACGCTAAACCAACGTAGGTTTTACCCATCCCTACAACATCTGAGACCATAATCCCCCCATATTTCCTTGCAATATTGATCGCCCTCATCACGGCCCAACGCTGAAAGTCGTACAATTCTTCGTATACATCAAAACTTCTTAGAAACTCCTCTACTGTTTCAAGACTTTCTTTGTATAACTCATATATGGTTTTGACATAAATGAGAAAGGGATCTGGCAATTCTCTACTAGGTACAAAAGAAGCCCACGAATTATCTATAACTTCCAGTAATGACGGAGTTATATCTTCGCTCTCATCCCAACGTTCTTCAAACCATTCCTGTAATTCCTCGGCTTCGCTACTGTAAACAGGTGCGTTAAGTTCTGTATTAGATGTCAATCCAGAAAAGGTAAGATTACTTGAACCCACTATACCAGACAAATCAGGACTGTGATATGATTCTGGTTCTCTTTCACATTCTATAACATAGGCTTTAGCATGGAATTGTTCTTTAGGATATACCCTTAGTTCAATGGCTCCTTCATCTATCCATTCAGAAATTTTGTCTAAATATTCCTGGTTTTCTTGCTCTGGATCAGTATATTTTATTTGGGTTTTAAAATCATCCTCTAGCCTACTTTTTAGTTCGTATTTTTCTCCCTTCCCAACGAGATGATTTGGTTGTTTGCTTTTTGCCACACCTTCGTCTTTATATTCAGATAATAGAGTGGTTAGAGTCTTTCTGTTTACAACATTACCCATGAGAATATCGATTTCACCACCGTTATCTATGAAATCTTCTAACTCAGGAAATAGAGTCTTAAGTCCGCTAACGTAAAAGTATCCGACCCCTATCCTGATCCTTTCTATATCTGCATCTTGGATTGCCTGTTTCAGGACATCTTTGAGTTTAGTTTCTTTGTTATCTATGATTCCAGGCATGTTATTTACTCCTCATTTAGCATATTTCTATATTCTCCCTTGGTCACATGTTTTCCTCTCATCGTTATTGGTTTTTCTAATTTAATTTCCTTATCATATCTGTGGACATTTTTTAAGGTAAATACAACTGGTTTTTTTGTCCTTCCATGGGTATATGTTTTTAATTCCTTCTCAGAGAGATGTAAATTTTCTTGGTGCTTTTCTAATATTTTGTCTACGCTCAAGAGTTCAATCTCCTCGATATTTCCTTCTCCTACTATTTTCATTTCACCTTTCGATTCGTAAAAAAGAAGTTTTTTACAGGATTTTAGATTGTCTGATATTGTTTCATGAGGGGTATACTTTAAGAAAACAAGTTTTTCTGAGCCAAAAAGGTTATTTGTAAATGTTCTAGGCACAGGATATATTACTGCAAATATTTTATCTATATCGTCTTTTGATTTTGTTTTTCTACTTTTCAATTTAAACACTCTCCGCTTTTTCTAATCTTGCTTTTACGAGTTCAGCCGTAGCCCAATATACTTCTTTTTTTTCTTGATTTGAAAGCCCTAAAGCATCAAAAACAATATCATCTAACTCCTTCCTATCAGGAAGAGGATTGGGTTCCTGCTCTCGAATAGGCTCATTCCTACTGAGGCCTACTTCCTCAAATATCGAGTTCATTTCTCTATCCTCAAGTTTTTTATCCACTTCAATATTAGGAACAAGCAAATTTTCTACTTCATACACCGCTAGTTTTAGTGCTCCTTGGCCTAATGATGTGAATCCGGAAAGTTCTCTAAACATGCTGATTATCGTGGAATTTAGAGGGAATTTTTTTTCGGTTGTGATTCCATAGAACTTGTCACTTTCTAGACAACTTGCCTCGTTGACATAGACTCTATTGATGTCGTTGATGAACTCCATCCAAAGGAGGTCCGCTGGTTCTCTTTCTCCTAGACCATACCAGGGATTTCTTGATGAACAAGTTGATCCGGTGTGATAATCTTTATCCTCTCCCGCTTCTATGTAATTTGAAATGAACTTATTAGATACATCTTTCTGATTACACATAATCAGGTACTTTGAAACGTTGTCTTCGCTAAGAATTGGCGATTTGATCTCCCTTGGGCTCTTAATTACAGGTTCTAAAAAGTCGTCCTCAATAATGAATTTTTGCCCAAGAGAATATATAACTCGGAGATTGTCACTTTTGTTAAACTTCCTCCAGGTTAATTGATCCGAACCAATAAGTTCCTCATAGTTTGATTGGCTTATTTGATTAGTTATGTCTTCAACATAGAAGAATTTGTTTGCGCCAGAGGTATATCCTCTTCTTACCCCCTCAGAGAGATTTTGAAGCGTTGAAAATTTATTCTGTCCCTTATCTAGAATATCAAAGAATACATCTGGTGCTCGAAGAAATTTTCCGCCCCATTTGTTTCCTTTATATCTTCCCTTTTCAAATGGATCACCATCGAAATTTTTAGGATATTCCCACCCATCTTCAAGAAGAACTTTTTGATTTACCTTTACAGCACGGAAATCTTCCATTTTATTCAGTTCAAACTCTAAAACATCTAATTTAATTTCCTCGTAATAGTTATCATCATTCTCCAGGGTGATAATATTCTTTGGTTTATTTGCTTCTACATAAGGTTTGTTGAAAGTTATAAACTTTGCATCGTGTGTAGTTGCAGGCCAAACATTTTCAACCGTGTATTTTTTTTCAAAGTTTTCTTGCTGGATGTCTGGTGCACCTAAAACGCTAATCACTGTGTTAACATCTGCCTCTTCAAAACTACGCTGTGACTTATTATTATAGATACCCTTAATTGGAACATATTTACAGAAAAACTCCTGGAGATATTTTCCAAATTTAACATCTAACCACGAATTGGAAGATATAAACACTAAATTACCTTCATCGTTTAGAAGTTCAAGACCTTTAAAGAAAAAGTATACATAAAGATCGGAGCGTTTTCCTACTTTAATATCATAAGTTCCTTTTACATATGAAACCAAATCGTTCTTATATTCATCTTTCAACTCTTTAACTTTCTCACTTGAATATTCTTCTAACTGTTCTGGATCAATATCTTGGCGAATAATCTTTTCTTGTCTTACATACGGAGGATTTGCAATTACAACATCAAAACCCCCATCAAACATAACTTCAAGAAAGTCTATGTCCCATACAAACAACTCTTCTTCTTCCGCTTTATCGACTTTTTCTATAGTCTTTTTTAACCTTCTAATTTCCTTTTCTAATTCCTCTTTTTTATCTTTAGCACCATCGGTAATTTCTCCTTTTAGATTTACTTGATTTTTCTTCTTTTTCTCCTCTAAACTCTCAATAATTTTATTTAAATGATTTTTAATCAAATCTTTTTGTTTCTCCTTAATATCATCCTCAAGATTTGAATCCCCTTCAAAATGTTCTCTTTTCGATTCCTTTAAATCCTCTATTTCGTTCACTATACTTCCCTCTGCCTTTCTCGTGATTTTATCCAAACTTATATACTTATCACCCACTTTCTGAACAATACTATCTCCAACTTTCAATTTAAAGTCGAAGTTAGGTAATACTGGTTTCTCAGACGGAACTTCCTCCTCACTTTCAACTAATGCGAGCCACATCCTAAATTCAGCGACCCTTACAGCCCAATCTTTTATATCTACACCATGGAGATTTTCATGAACTATTTGTTCTCTGAACCCATAATCAGGTTCTTTACCTAATTTCCTGTAGAGTTCAGAAAACACCTGCATCATTCCAACTAAAAAAGCACCAGAACCACAGGCGGGATCAACTACTTTAACGTCATGTAGAAGGTCCATCAGACCCCCAACATCTTTCACATCTTCATCCCATTCCTCAAGAGGCTTGAATAGGAAGTCTATGATTTCCTTCTTACCCTTTTCACCTGGATCATCGGCCTTTGTTAGCAGATGTTCGTATAGGGCCAATCTGCACATCAAATCAACTTCTTCTCTGGGTGTGTAAAATATACCGCCTTTACCTCTTTCTTCCTCAGCGATTAATGATTCATAGATCTTACCGAGCATAGCCGGATCGACGGCAACCTCTTTGTCGAAGGGTGATTCTTCGGTGACAGTAAAATTGTAATTTTCCAGGAATTTTTTGATGGTACGGATAAGTTGCTCATCCTCAAAGTGGACCTCACAGTTATCGATTTCATCCTCTTCCTCGAACCCACCATTAAAAAACGGAACCGACTCTAGGGCATCTTTGACATCCTCTGGAAAATCTTTAGAGATTGGATGATCTTCTGGTGTATTCATCGATTCAAAAAATAGAGTATTTAACCATTTTTCGTGGAAACATCCTTCATCTGAAGACTCTTGGTATTGAGTAACAAACCAGTTCATAAAGTTCTTCCCATGAGGGAGCCATTTTTTCTTCTGGAGGAAATAGATAAACATCAATCTATTCAACGTTAAATGTGTGTATTTTTTAGCCTTCTGTATATTTAAATCAGCACCTTCATCTTTCAGATATTCGTACATCTGATGATATTCGTCTTTATAATCCTTGTAGAACTTTTTCGTAACTGGCTGAAGTTTAAAGGCTTCTTGAACCCTATTATAAAGAGGCTCGGGCCTATCAACGTCCATTAATGCCAAATTGCGGGAAACTGTCCTATGAGTCTCACCCTTTCCGATAACATATCTTCTCAAAACAATTCGGCTCTCTTCTTCTCCTTTACGTGGACTGACCAGATGCCAAACATCTGATTCACCATCGTGAAAGATAGAAATGTATTCTCCTTCTTTAGCCCAATCCCTAGCCCTCATGGATCTAACTGCATTTCTCTCGGCAGTCCTAGTTAATTTTTCAAGTTCTATATAAAGGACTCTAAAATCATAAGCCTCGGCGATTATGTAGGCATCTTCTGCTTTAGAACCCTTACTCCAATCTTCAGTTGAGATCTGCTCCACTATATCCTGAAAACCTCGGGTGGGATCAAAATTTAGTTTTTCGACAAAAAGTTGTTGAAAACATTTTATGGCTTCTTGCGCCAGGTCTCCCCTACTTACAAATTTACTTTTGTTCAAATCATCATCTAAAAGCCGTTTTATTTCCTTTGCCTTATTGCTTCTTTCTCCTTCGAAGAGGCTAGCCTGTTCAGACATTATCTTTCACCTTATAGACTCTACTTTTAATCAGTTAACAAATCCGTACTTCTTATCTGTCGTAAATCTCCTTAATATTCTCGGATTTTTTAATCCCATATCTTTCGCCGATTGCTGAGTATTAGATTCTGACAGAATATTTTCAAGGTAATGATTCGAGAACCGGTCTTGATTAATCATATTTTCTATTTTTGTTTGGGTCGCCATCGATATATCCCTCTAAGATTATAGGGAGGACATTCACTATAGAATACTTAAGTTTTGTGAACTTGAGTTATGAGAGGAGAACCCTAATGAGAGGGGGAGGAAAGGCGGGAGAAAAAAGATAGGAAGGAAAACAGGGCGAAGTCCCGAGAGAGTGGAGCAGAGAGAATAATATGATATATGTAGAGATCTTATCAAATTTTCTTTTTTCTTTCTTTTTAATTTTTCTCAAAAAATATAAAGGAATTACACTTGCGATTTTGACTTACTTAACGATCTCGATTTTACTGCTCTATTCTTTTATCGTCATCTAAAATCGCAAGATGGAAAACGCTCTCAAGTTTTGTAACAAAAAGTATAATGAAGGGGTTAGAGGAACTTTAATCTGAGTTTGCTATTTTTAAAAAAAAATGGAAAATAAAAATTTTTGAAAAAAAAGAAAAAAGATCAAGATATTGATATTATGAGCTAATAGTGCATATGATCTGTAGATATAGTAATCCTAAGCGTGGGTAAACGTCAATATCTTCCGTTTTAAAGAGTCCTGACAGCCACTATAAAGCGTTTCTTTCAGAGAAGAGGGTAAGGAGGGGAGGGAAGACGGGGAAAACCCAGTGCGGAAACATAGAGCCCCGTCGGCTAAGATATTTATAGCAATCGATAGATATGATATTGGTTAAATGAGGAGGATAAGAATGAAAAAGAAAGCATTTGTCGTCGCCATCACCCTTTTACTGCTGCTCAGTGGGATGATGGTAGCGGTTGGAGGCGAGGCGGCTGAAGAAGGAGAAGAAGTTAATGAAAACATAAAGAGTGAGCCTGAACTAACAGATCTAGCGGATTCACCGTGGCCCAGTTTCGGTCTTGACAGAAAGAACACGAGGAGGAGTCCATACGATACGAGTCACGTAGATGGTACGGAAAAATGGAGCTTCGAAACCGGTTCTGGGATGTATTCTTCGCCAGCTATCGGCAGTGACGGAACGGTCTACGTGGGGTCAAGGGACCATAACCTGTACGCTGTGAACCCAGATGGCACGGAGAAATGGAACTTCTCTACCCGCGGCAGGGTGTATTCTTCGCCGGCTGTCGGCAGTGATGGAACGGTCTACGTGGGGTCAGATTACGCGGGGTTAGATTACAATAACCTGTACGCTGTGAACCCAGATGGCACGGAAAAATGGAGCTTCTCGGCTGGCTATGGGTCTGTGCGTTCTTCGCCAGTTATCGGCAGTGACGGAACGGTGTACGTGGGGTCATCTGACGATAACCTGTACGCTGTGAACCCGGATGGTACGGAAAAATGGAGCTTCGAAACCGGCGACACTGTGTATTCTTCGCCGGTTATCGGCAGTGACGGAACGGTGTACGTGGGGTCATCTGACGATAACCTGTACG
>CAZRSB010000053.1:12098-13436 GCA_964602715.1 uncultured Thermoplasmata archaeon
CTGTGAACCCAGATGGCACGGAGAAATGGAACTTCTCCAGCGGCAGGGTGTTTTCTTCGCCGGCTGTCGGCAGTGACGGAACGGTCTACGTGGGGTCACATGACAATAACCTGTACGCTGTGAACCCGGATGGTACGGAAAAGTGGAGCTTCGAAATCGGCCGCAGTGTCGGTCCTTCGCCAGCTATCGGCAGTGACGGAACGGTGTACGTGGGGTCATCTGACCATAACCTGTACGCTGTGAACCCAGATGGCACGGAAAAGTGGAGCTTCTCCACCGGCGACGATGTGCAGTCTTCGCCGGCTATCGGCGGTGACGGTACGGTGTACGTCGGGTCAAGGGACGATAACCTTTACGCTGTGAACCCGGATGGCACGGAAAAGTGGAGCTTCTCCACCGGCGACGATGTGAGGTCTTCGCCGGCTATCGGCAGTGACGGAACGGTGTACGTGGGGTCAGAGGACAATAACCTGTACGCGATCGGTGAGGAAGAGCCTGATGACCCTGATGACCCCGACGATGAAGAAGAAGATGATGGAACACCAGGATTTACATCGCTGACCCTTATCTTTGGAGTGATTGTCTCCGTAGCGATTTACACGATATACAAAAAGAAAAAGCAGTGAAGGATCACATTTACGGGCAGATCGGAGTTCGAATCTCCTCCTCGACTCGTCGGACTGTAAACATAAAATAGGAAAGCCCTAAACCGAAGATATAAATGTACTAAACACGATCAATCTATTTGATGATGACATGGATGAAGAAAAAAGACATAAGATTGGAGATCGTATAAACGACGCAAAAGAGGAGGTCGAGGCTATCATGTGGGGACTGCAGGAAGAATTAGGTGATAATCCCGAGGTTACGATGACTTTAAGAGGGTTTCTGTTTATGTTAGATCCTTCAGAGTATAAAGAGTCTCTTGAAAAGGAACCTATCGATGAGAAGTTGAGAGAGGCATTTGAAGATGAGGGATATGAACTTGAGGAGAGTGCAGAAGTTCAAGGGGATGATACCAGATGGGCGATAGTAGAGGATGGAGAAATCAGTTACACGATAAGAGAGGATAAAGATAAACTCAAAGTATTCGATGGAGAAAGGGGTGGTAAAATACCAAAATGTAGAGAAAATATAAGGATTGCACTGGACCATCTTGGTATGGCGGGAATCCAACTAATTAATGATAATGTTGAATAGATTCTTCCTGAAGTATCATCAGATTAGTAACGATCCCTTATCCCCAAGAAGAGGAATTAAAGTGTTTTGAACCGTAATGATGATGGACCCAGCGGGATTTGAACCCGCGGCCTCCACCTATCTCGCCAATTGATGTCT
>CAZRSB010000054.1:0-2690 GCA_964602715.1 uncultured Thermoplasmata archaeon
ACCTACACCAGCTTGGATAAGTGGGACTGTAAGAGAAGTTATCAATATCGCTCCTACCACAACAACTACAAACCTTCTTGCATTTAAATCCATTTTATCTACCTTTTTTTTTGAACAGTTATATAAACAGTAAAAAGAAGGGGTTTTGGGGTTTATACGGTTCTACCCGCTAGTGTTCCGTCTTCTCTCATAAAGAGCCAGTAACCTTCGTAGGCATTGACTTGCGTTTCTGCTACTGCCACTTCTTCTGCATCTACTGTTAACCAGTGTTCGAGGTTGTAACCAAGACTGACCATAGTACTCCATGCACCATCAACTGGTGCAAGATACTGTTCTATGGTGGTATTTATCTCGATCTGGTCTTCTTCGCGTATTTCTAGGTTAGGACCGACTAAGTTCCAGCTGCCGCCTTCTAGATCTCTGGTTCCTGGTACTCTGTTTGGTTCGTATTCAAGGAACATAAGATCCAATTCTGTTGGATAGTCAGCATTTACAAAGAAGGCGTCTAAAGTGTCGACTTCTCCAAGTTCATCTGGATGCCATCCTCTATCGATATCTTCATTCTCATCTATCGTCTGTTCCAAGTCATAGTCATAGGGCGCTGAGACCGGTAGTGAAACAAGGTTCCATCCTGGTGTCAGTGCGATAGCGTCTCTCACGTCTGTCATTTGTTCTGCCTCTTCTATGGCTTCATTTCCGAATTCATCTTCTATTGAATCTTGAGGCGTGATTTGCGCTGATGTGATGTGCTCTTGGTTGATCTGAAATCCAAATTCCAGTACTGCCATATCTCTTCCAGCTTCATGGTAAACGCCGAATTCAACCTCTTGTATCTCAAGTATCTCAAGATCGTCATCAATGATAGAATCATCTTCACCACTTCCATACACGCCCTGACTGAACTTGATTGAAGCTGTTTTCGCTCCAAGTTGACCTTCGAACTCTATTAGTACTGGACCTATGCCATCCTCTGTCTCATCAAACGTGAAGTCAGTGTTTCCTTCTCCATCTTCAAGCCACAGGTACTCTCCGTTCACTTCTCTAGAGATGTTTGCTTCTTCGGTCTGTGTGAACTGTAGATATGGAGTTTCATGTCCGTCGGCCTCTTCACTGACTTGGTCGGAGGCTATCTCAAATCTAACTGTATTGGTCAAGTCAATCTCGATACCGACACCATCTCCTAAGTCTGATTCATCATATTCCGTCTCGAACAGCTCATAACCTGCTGGTTCTCCTCTCTCTTCTATCTCTACAGCGTCTAGACCGACATGATCTATATGTTGGTCAAAGGTAGCGTTCACATGGGTGATGTTTCCATATTCAGGAGTATGAGATTCTGTCACAGCACTTTCTATTCCTGGTGGACCATCAAACTCTTGGTACTCATTGCTTTCAACATCGTTCCACTCTCCTAGATCTTCACTTGCTAGTGATATGTTGCCAAGAGCCACCATGAATCTACGGCCAGTAGCGTCTTCCTCGATATCCATCGTAACAGCAAATTCATCGTCTTCGGTCAGATCATGGTCCAGATCAGTTATGTTCCACTGATCATACATTTCACACCAGTATCCACCGTCTCCGACTAGATAGCCAAGTTCGTCATCTGTTACATTATAAACCTTCATCTCTGCGATCTGGTCATTGGAAAGGCCTATCTCATACAATTCTTCTTCCAAGACATCGTTTTTCACATACATGTCCTCGAAGACGTCCTGATAAACGTAGTTTTCATCTTCGTCACTAATGATGGAATAGCCTTCTTCGTAACCTTCTGTACCGTCATGTCTTATTCCGCTAGTGAATTCGTGAGCACTTCCTTCAACCGTACCTGCTGTGATTATTTCCATCTCTGAAGTCAAGTTCGCCTCATCATTGCGGATTATCGGTTCTCCATCAACGAAATCATCATCACCATCATCGAGATACCATTCATCTTCCGCAAAGTCACTGAGGGTTAATCCTTCATCCAAATCTTCTGATCCTACAGTAGAATCAGCATCGTATGTGAACTCAAATGCTCTCATCCTGAAGTCAGCTAGATCGCCATCCTCTGGTCCAAAAGATACTTCATCATATTCATGCAGATCAAAGTATATACTAGATTCATCATCATCACCGTGCTCTAAATATCTCAGACCAGCTTCTTCAGACATCTGGCTTCCTTCAGGATATTCTATATATGTGGCAGATCCGTCCGAAACACGTATGTTTGGAGTTGATTCTTCACGATCTTCATTGTAATCGAAAGCTATTCTCGATCTTCTGTCGGATTCTCTCCAGAAACCGGGTACTTCTCCAAAGTAACTCTCGTTGCCCATGTGCTCTTCTTCGATACCTCCAGTCTCGTCTACGAGCATTATGTCTCCATCTTCATAGTATCCTGTATCATAAATATCGATCAAGGTCGTTGCTTCTTCAGCTTCGTAATCATCTATTTCTGGATCGGGTTCACCGGTATAGAATAAAACGGTATCATTTAAATCCCTATTTACATTTAAACTCATTCCATGGTCTTTATCGTCTTCATAAACTCTCGTAAGTGTCTCTAATCCCCAGTCTTCGCTGTGAACAGTGACATCAGTTTTTCGTTCATCTTCCTCTCCAACGACACCGAATTCTCCATCACCATCAATCTCATAGATAGCGTTTCCATCGCTGTAATCTCCGCTTCCATCACGATCCCAGTA
>CAZRSB010000054.1:2790-12813 GCA_964602715.1 uncultured Thermoplasmata archaeon
CTAAGTCAGCACCTGGCTCTGGTGCTTCATCTCCTTCGATGATTATTTCGTCTCCGGGGTCTTCAAGTGTGAAGTTCAATATCGGTACGTCTTCAGCTCCCTGTCCTATCTCCTGTTCCATTTCATCTGTATCAACTACGCTAGTACCTCCAACATCCATCGGTATAACCGCTATCACTGAAACTACTAAGAACATCGCTACACATAGTGCACCTAATCTTTTTTTGTTTTTTTCTCTAATAATATCACCTATTGCTCAATTTCAATATTCCTTTTGCCCATATAAATCTTTCCCTATGAAACCGATTTCTAGCCCTTTGAATACCTTTTTACAACCGATATCCCCCTTTATAAAAGGTATTGATCGTCTGACAGAGGGCTTAAGCCCTCTTTCGCATGATTCAATGCGAACTTTCCCTCGCTTTGAGTGCAAGAACGAAGGACAATAAAAACAGTATTCCAAACAAAATTATGAGCAGTTGTCCGCTGGTGATCTCTACACCTGTTATACTCTCGATATACCCAATAAAACCGTTTGATTCCTCCTCCTCAGGAAGATGACCTTCTGGTATCGATATACCCAAAGGTACAGTCATCTTGCTTTCTCCCATCTCGTTTTCGGCAGTCACAACATAAGAGTAATTGTTACCAGAATGTAGGTCTGTATCGAAATGATAGGGAGTTTTCTCAGAAACGTTACCTTCTATGAGCTTTAACTCACCATCCTCTTGTTTTCGATAAACGTTGTAATTGGTCAGAGGTGAATCTCCTTCTGTGGAGGGAGGCTCCCAATCCAATTCTACACCTCTTGAATACAACTCAACGGTCAAATTCCGAGGTGAAGAAGGGGGCGATTCGACTTCGATATATTCAGGGATGTCTATCTCTGCAGACTCTGAATGGTCGCTCTCTCCTATCTCATTCTGTGCAGTTACTACATAGCTATACGACCGTTCCGAAGAAACTGTTCTGTCGAGAAAATCGCTCCTGTCAGCATCAACTTCACCGATCCATCGAAGACCACCGTTTTCCTCCTCCCTATAAATATTGTAAGAGATGAGTGGGGAACCACCATCATCAAAATGTGGCTCCCAAGAAATATCTACACCTTCTTCGGAAATATCCAGTTCGATATCTTCAGGAGGGGCAGGTACCGTGGCCTCTTTTCTCGGCACAGCTTCTATCGTTTCATGGATAAAACTATCACCTTTTTCATTGAAGGGTACCACAGTATATTCATATGATATACCATTAACCACGTCTCGATCTAAATAATCGTATTCATCTGGTCCGATCACATCCAACTCTATCTTTATCGTTCCTTCTACAGCTCTGTATATCCTGTATCCCTCTAAAGGAGAAGTTCCACCCCACAATGGTCTCTCCCAATCCAATAAGACCTCACCATCATCCACCTCGGTCCGAAGTCCACGCACTGGTGTCGGTACTTCACCTCCAGCAGCGGCGTACACATTGACGAGACCATATCTAGATGCCCTATCATCTTCTAACTCTATAGCTGTTTCATGCAAAAAATCTCTGATCTCTACATTCGTCAAATAGGGACGTCTGCTTCTGATAAGCGCGGCGGCACCTGCAACGAATGGAGTTGCCATGGAAGTCCCTGTTTTCTCCCCATGATCGTTTCCCGGAAGGGTCGAATATATGCCTTCAGAGCCCACACCGCCCGGACCTGATAGATCTATCCAGTCTCCGTAATTGCTGTAAGGAGCTCTGTCCTTCTCAGCGTCCAAAGCTGAGACTCCTATCACAGGGTCGAAGGCTGCAGGATAAAACCTCTCGTCCTCACCTTCATTTCCAGCAGCACCCATAAGTAATACATCATCTTCTTCATACGCTTTATATAATTCAGATTCGAACTCACCGGTGAACGGGTCGGCCCCTCCACCAAAACTCATGGTTATTATATCTGCGCCCTCATCTCTAGCAAATTCAACCGCAGCAGTAAGATCAACGAAATCGTCTTCGTCGTTATCATCATTATCATCTTCCTCTAAAACCTTGATACTCATGAGCTCAACCCTTGGAGCAACACTGACGACAAGACCAGCAACGTGAGTCCCGTGACCGTCTTCATCCATGGGATCCTCATCATCATTTACAAAATCATACCCTATGTCATCCCACATGTTGTCTTCTAGAGCTGGATGGTTATAATCTATGCCTGTATCCATTATAGCGACCCTGACCCCTTCACCGTCCTCACCTAACTCTCTAGCATATTCTGAACCTACCATCTCCCATGCCCAGCGATCGGCAGGAAAAACGAATTCTGAGCCGTATCCTGTAAAATCTTCTGTATCAGCAGCTTCTCCAGGACCAACATGAAAAAAGCTAAAACTGCTGAAAAGCAGGATAAATATCAAGCCTAATACCGCACATCTCTTCATATATTCGGGACGCATGCAACATAACCACGACTGACGAGTAAAAAATACTTTTCGCCCTCATCTTCTTAGATGGTTTCTTACATTAAATATTTATAAAGGAAAGATCAATATTTGAATATGTACGAAAAAGTTATAATTCCAACTGATGGATCGGATCACTCCTTTCATGGAGTCAAAGAAGGACTGGAAGCAGCCAAATTATACGATATACCTGCTTTAGCTGTCTACGTTATCCGACCGAGCAGCTTAACAGAAGGTGGTGGAAGACATCGGTTCGATGAGTTTGGTACAGAAGCTATCGACATGATGCTAAAGCAGAAAAAAAAGAGAGGGAAAAAAGTGCTGGACGAAGTGAGAGATATTGCCGCCGATATGGACATAGATCTTGAAATAAAATTAGTGCAGGGTATTCCCTATGAAGAGATAACCTCTTTAGCTGGAAAAGATGACATAATCTATATCTGTTCTCACGGAAGATCGGGCTTATCATCATTTTTCATGGGGAGCACGACCGACCGTGTCCTGAAGCATACAGAGGCAACAGTGGCAGTGGTAAAGCCAAAAAATATAGATTAGTCAATTTTCTTTTTCTTACTTCTTTTTCTTACTCGTAGTCCACAACTTTTTTGGGAAGTAATAATAGGCAAAACGGAGCGCTATCACGCCCCCGAACACGTTGAATAAAAGATCATAAACTGTATCTCTAAGATGAGGCTGTAGATTGGTTTCAAAGATCAGATCGATAATAAATTCTCCTATCTCCCAAATAACACCGGCTAGAATCATGAAAAAGATCACCAAAATGAACAGTAACCAAGGAGGAAAGTAAAGGGTATCACTTATCCAATTCAAGTAGATGAGGAGGAAAAAGATCAGGATGGCTACAGCAGTACCGGCCAACAGATGGGTTACCTCGGCCCATAGATGAAACATGCCGTAAAAACCCAGAGGCCTTCCCATCGCAAATATGAACAAAACAGTCGTTATCCAGAAGTAAAAAAGAGGAGGGACTTCTTGTTCGATTTTTTTATTGAAAATATCAGGGAGCATCGCAAGGGCCAAAGAAAAAATACCCCAGCCTATAGTGTAGAAATCTACAGTAAGGATACCCCATACCACTGTCATAAATATACCTACCTGCCATAACCTCGTAAAAATGAATAGATAATACCTCTTCTCTCGACAGGCAGCATCAAGGATTTTTACATATCCCTCTATATGGTTTTTGCTTATCAGGGTGAAATCAAAATTTTTTTTGATCCTTTCTGATCCAACATATTTTATATTCCTGATCAAAAACAT
This sequence comes from uncultured Thermoplasmata archaeon, assembly GCA_964602715.1. Taxonomy (GTDB): domain Archaea; phylum Thermoplasmatota; class Thermoplasmata; order Halarchaeoplasmatales; family Halarchaeoplasmataceae; genus Natronoplasma. Next base: position 6,504 of record CAZRSB010000054.1, read on the forward strand.
AAAATATAATCCAAGACAAAAAGAGAAAAGAGTGATCCATGTTATATCCAACATAAAATGAAAATTGTCTTCCAATATCTCAGTTCCAAGGAATTCGTCACTCACAAATCGAGATATTTCAAGCAGAGTACCTCCTGCTATCGAAAATAAAATGATAAAACCGATGGTGAAATCGCAGTTAGTTCGAAAGCTCGTGTACTTGTCCATATTGAGAATCAGCATAAAACCTAAGACCGAAAGGACCGTGACGAAGAATATATTTCTAAATATCAGATAATGATCGATCACACCTGCAAAACCGCTAGCTCCCAACAACAAAGGTATAGAACTCAGCAAAAACAGTTTTTTCTTCAAATCGAAGAATTTGTACCTTTCTATTTCTTTGACTTTTATTTTGTAAACACCGTAGGTTAACTCGATATACATCAGAGAGGTCAAAAACCATAAGATATCTCTTCTTATCAGTGAGAATATGATACAAACTATGCCGACTAAAAAAACAACCTTCAGTAGATTGTTCTCTCGCTTGATCTGAACCTTCTCCCACGTCTCTTGTTCCATATCTTTCCATAAAAAAGATTATCGAACGGATATAAGTTTTTTATCTTGCTTTTTTGCCATACCCTCCACCAAAAATATATATTTACAAGGCTTCACTTCACGGTAAAGATGTCAGAAAAAGCAGAAGAAGCAGAAAATGAAAGCGGAGAGTTGAGCCACCTCGAAAAGAAAACTCTTCTCGCCCTCGAAGAACTCAACGGAGAGGCTTCACCAGAGGAGATCACAGAGACCGGTGATTTTGATAAAAAAGTCGAGGTCATGAACGCGGTCTCATGGCTCGAGTCTAAAAATATGTTAGAGGTAGAAGAAGATATCACTCATTACTATTCTCTGGCAAAGAAAAGCCTCGCCAAGAAAGATCTACCTGAAAGAAAGGCATTGAAATTTTTAGAGAAAAAAGGAAGAGAGTGTGGTATAAGCGATCTACATGAAGAAAGTGATCTGAACAAAAACGAGGTAGGCATAGCACTCGGATGGTTAAAAGATAAAGGATGGGCGAAGATAGTCAAAATAGACGGAGAATCCTGCCTCCAGATGACTGAGAAGGGAGAGAAAGCCCTTGATGAAAAAGGAAGAGATGAGAAACTTATACGACAACTAGGAAAAAAAGAGAGACTCACTGAAGATGAAGTGGATGAATTCACAGTCAAAAAACTGCTCTCCCGTCAAGAGATATTAGATGAAAAAAGAAAGATCTTCAGGACAGTTAGACTGACAGAAAAAGGTTGGAAACGGCTTAAAGAAGGTATAGAACTCAAAACACAGATAAATCAACTTACTCCTGACATCCTGAGAACGGGAGCATGGAAGAAGGCAAGGATAAGACCCTACGATGTGAAAGCTTACGCACCTAAAAAATATGGTGGAAAGAGACATCCCATGAAAAGAGAGATGGAAAAGGTAAGAAATGTATTTTTAGAGATGGGTTTCAAAGAGATAAAGTACGATATAATTCAACCTGCTTTTTGGAATATGGACGCTCTTTTCATTCCTCAAGACCATCCCGCACGAGAACTTCAAGACACGTTTTATATGGAAGTGCCCTCTCAGATAGAGATAGAAGACGAGGAAGCACTAGAGGAGATAAAAAGAATACATGAAAAGGGAGGGGGAACACGTTCTAGTGGTTGGAGGTCCGATTGGAGTGTGGACGAAGCAAAGAAGGCAGTCCTCAGAACTCATACCACTGTGGCCAGCATAAAACATCTGTCTGAAAATACAGAACCTCCTGTCAAAGCATTTTCTGTTGACTGGAATTACAGGAGTGAAAAGCCCGACGCAACACATCTATCAGAATTTGTCCAGATAGAGGGCATCGTGATGGAAGAAAACGCTAGTCTCGATATGCTGATAGGTATGATGAAGGAATTTTACAAAAAGAGGGGGTTCGAAGCTGTAAAAGTGAGACCCGGATACTTTCCCTTCACTGAACCAAGTCTAGAAGTATTTGCAAAATGGAAGGACGAATACCTTGAGATGGGGGGCGCCGGTTTGTTCAGAAGAGAAGTACTGGAACCCCATGGGATCGAGCATCCCGTCATAGCTTGGGGACTGGGTCTTGAAAGACTGGTCATGCTCAGACAGGGCTGGAACGATATACGAAAGTGTTACGAAAATGATCTAGAAACTCTGAGAGAGTACCCGATCCTTTGAATTTCTGAAACATAAGTTTGATATAATCTTATAGATTATATATTCGCGTAATGACTTTGAAATTATACAATACTTTGACCAACCAGAAAGAAGAATTCAAACCCATTGAAGAGGGAAAGGTCAAGATATACTCGTGCGGACAGACCATCTACGATGATATGCACGTCGGTAACGCGAAGACCTATGCCGCCTGGGATATCTTGAACCGTTACCTTGAGTGGAAGGGTTATGATGTTTTTCATGTGATGAATATCACCGATGTAGGCCATCTGACCGACGATGCGGACGAGGGCGAGGACAAAGTCGAGAAAGCGGCTAGAGAAAAACGTCTTGAACCCATGGAGCTCGTTACAGAACAGGTGAGAAAATGGTACAAGGAGATGGACGAACTCAACATGAAGAGACACAACGTGAATCCAAGAGCTACTGGTCACATGATCGAGATGATCGAAGCTGTCAAAGACATGATAGAGAACGGTTACGCCTATGAAAACAATGGGACGGTATATTTTGATGTTAAAAAATTCCACAAAGACCATGATTATCCCAAATTAGGTGGAAGGGTACTCGACTCTCTTGAAACAGGAGCAGGCGGTCGTGTCACCGAAAAAGAAGTTGAAGAGAAAAAGTCTCCCCATGATTTTGCTGTATGGATAAAGGCCGACCCAAACCATTTGATGAAATGGCCGTCACCATGGAGCATCGGATATCCCGGCTGGCATCTTGAGTGCAGCGTGATGGGAGATAAATACCTGGGTGAAAAATTTGACATGCATACCGGAGGAGTAGATCACATATTCCCCCATCATCCCAACGAAAGAGCACAAAATATGGCGATGAACGATCAGAGTGAAGAACCCATAAATTACTGGCTCCACAGCGAACACATCACTGTTGAAGGAGAAAAGATGTCGAAAAGCAAGGGTAACTTCTATACGGTCGAGGACTTGCTTCAAAGATTCGACGCTGAAGTGATAAGAGTGTTCTTCGCCAGCATCCATTATCGATCGCAGAGCGATTTCAGTATCGATTCGTTGAAAGAGGCTGAAAAAAGATTGGAAAGGTTTTACAGGACGATACAAAAAGTAAAGAATTCTAGTGGAGGAGACCGAACCGATCTAAAGGAGGATATAACTTGGATCAGAGATGAGTTCGAAAATGCGATGGATGATGATATCAATACTCCCTTAGCTCTGAGTAAACTCACCGAATTCAGTAAGAGGATCGAAAGCAAATTGGACAGTAAGAAAGAGATACTGAATAGATCGGTGAAAACTTTAAAAGAACTGGGAAAGGTATTAGGATTAAAATTGGAAGAAAAAGAGATATCAACAAGAGAGCGAAGCTCGGAAGAATTCATCGGATTCCTGATAGAGCTGAGAGAAAGACTTAGAGAAAGTGAAAACTATGATCTCGCCGATAAGATAAGAGACGAATTATCAGAGAAAGGTATAGAGATAGAAGACGCTGAGGAAGGACCCCGATGGTACCTCGCGTAGATCAAGGATGACTTGGCAGTCTTTTCAATGAATCCATTATCTTTTTCTCTCTTTTGACTTCCGATTCTATGGGAGATCCTGGATTTATCCATGCCTTTATACTCTCACTTCTATAATGGTCGTCTCTTTTTCCACCCCATATACCCAAGAGTTTGGTACTAATATCTGGGAGTTCGATCATACCATACATGAGCGCAAGATCATGAAGTAAATTCAATAAGATATCAGAATTGACCTTTTTACTTTTTGGAATACTATGAGGGAGTTCCAAGACAAAATAAGCGATCTCAGCATTTTCCGCATGATTTCCCATGTTCCTGTCAGTAGATATCAACGCGACATCTATATTTTTATCCCAGCAGAAATCCTCCAAAGACTCTACGATGAGGATATCGTTCCTTTCAGAGTCGGTTTTCGAACCGCTGGTTCTGATCCTCGCTGCATTCAAAACACTCCTCAAGTAACTCAATTCCTCTGTAGCAAATTTAGACTTCCTGGTCTCCAACTTCCCGCGGTTCCTGAACTCGTACCTTATATCTCCTATTTTTGTGTGGAGTCCCATCATCTTAAGATCAGAGTCATCATATTTTTCCTTTATATGATGATCGATCTCACTTTCCACGATAGAGCTCAACAAGTAATCAAAATCCTTAGCCTCTATTAAAAAATCATCATAATCTATAGGAAACCAGCGTGAAATAAATCGGTAGTAAGCCATATTTGTGTCGATAGACAGAAAAACCGCCTCGCTAGATAATCCTGGGTCTGTTTCACTCTTGTAGAGATGCAAGATCCATTCCTTGAACTCTTCCCAATTCTCATATTCAACGAAACCAGCGGAAACTAGTACCTCTTTATATTCTTTGAAACTAGGAATCTCTTTTTTATCCCAGTACTCGTCTCTAGATATGGGTATATCAAAGGCCTCTTTTCCACTCAATTCTATCTCATAACTACCATCTTTGATATTGACTTTTAAAAGTCTATTCTTAAAATAAGGTTCTAAAATTTCAAATTCGTCCAGACCCTGCTTTTTTAATTGGTTCAAGAGAACCATCAATTCTGACTTTTTTAAAACTTCGTCCATCATCTCCCCTCCAGTTTATCTTTTTTAAGATCGACTACGCTGATCTTCTCACTATCGATCTGTGGATACCACTTGGTCTTTTCTTCAGACTTGTGAATTTCAAGACTGTATATCTTATCAAAAATATCTCCATCAACACTGCTCAAGATCTTTGCTGTGAGGTTTTTTGAGGCACCGCTTATATCCAAAACCAATTGGGTTCGATCATCATATCTGTTTTCTATCATCTCTTCCAATCTCATATCTTTATCAGATATCATAGCCTCTACCTCACAATTCATATCATAATTATCTGTGACTGTTTTAACATTGTTGACCATGTCCTCAAAAAGATCCCTTTCCTCATCTTTTATTATGATGATATGAACCACTTCGGGTAGGAATCGGCCCTCATACAATACGGCCCACAAACTGTTCAGAGCGTGATTGGGGTCTTTCTCGATCGGCATGAAATAATGTTTCATCGGTTTGTACCTCGGAACGGAAACATGATAAGTCATACATATTGGTTACTGTATTTTTTAACTCTTTACCAAAGAAGTCTCCTTCGTGAACTACACCCGGCTAAAGCCGGGAGCTTCCATGCTCTCTACTGGAATTTGACTGCAAATTCCATCGATTCACGGAACTAGTTCCGTGTAACTCCGAGGTTCTACCTCAGAATCATCCATGGTTCGGGCTAGTTCATCTATATTCGAGGAATTGCATGCAATTCCTCTGGATCGCAGGAATCTGTGATTCCTGAACGAGCCCCCGCCATGTTTTGCCAGAGGTTATCTGACTCAATGGACTTGTCGCTGTACTGGGATATACCCTTTACAACGATGTTGATTGACGCATTGAATTCTGCGTCAAGTTCATCATCACACGTAGAGCATTTGATCCGTTGAAAAGAATTATCGTACGGTCTTTCCACCTGCTTACCGCATTTATAATGAAGTCTTGATGTGTTCCATTCCTTGATCTTTACACCTATATTACCTGTTTCATTCAATTTGAGCATACACTTATCAATTATACGAGAGAATGACCAGTGTTGTAGCAATTTTCTACCGATTTTATCGCCGTTACCTCTGTATTTGTGGTAGCGTATCTCTTTTGGACTGCCGAAGAAAACAGCAGTACCACCAGGCATCGATTCAGCGAACTGTTTTGCCAGTTTCCTATCATATTCTTCAGCAACTCTTACACGCTTGTTGCGCAGTTTCTTCAAAATTTCATATTTCTCTTCTCTATTCGAGGAATTTGGAACAAATTCCTCTGTACCACAGGAAAAAGGACTTTTTCCTGTTAGGCGTAGATGCGCTATTCTATCATCGAGTTCTTTCAAACGCTCTGATTTTTCGTTCCTAATGATGTTGAACTGTTTTACACCTTCATCATCTATCAGCACGGCTGATAGGTCTCGCTTGATCCCTAAGTCCACACCACATATAGCTCTCGTACGAGCGGTTTGAGTTTCAAATTCACAAGAGATATGAACCATATATTCACATCCTCTTTCAGGATG
>CAZRSB010000055.1:0-11675 GCA_964602715.1 uncultured Thermoplasmata archaeon
ATCTCTATCAGCCGACATTGATTTCAAATCTTCTTATTTCGGGATGAAGCCCTTACATCAATTTCTTTTAAACCATTTTTCTATCTCTTTCTCACTAAAACTTACTATCGTGGGCCTTCCATGTGGACAGGTATAGGGATTGTTTGTTTTACCAAGTTTTTCAATAATTTTTTTTGCACTAGTCAATGAAAGTTTATCTCCGGCAGTGATCGAATCATGACATGCCATATATTTTATCATCTCTTCCCTCCTCTCTTCAAGAGAATTCTCTTTCCTTTCTGCCAACTCATCGAGAACTGAATTTAATATTTCTCTTTCTTGGACTTCACCGAATATCACAGGAACACCTCTGATCCTGAAAGTGGTCTTTCCAAACGGCTCTAGATCAAACCCCAACTCCTCTAACAGTTCTTCATTAGCTCTTAAAAGAGCTGCTTCTTTAGACTTTAGTTCAACAGTTTTTGGGCTCACCAGTTTTTGGCTGTCGATCTCCTGTTTTAACTCATCTTTCAGATCTTCATAATTTATTCTTTCATGTGCTGCATGTTGATCTATCACGGCCATGCCCGAAGGGGTTTCAACTACGATATATGAGTCTTTCAAAAGACCGACAATTTTCATATGTGAAAGTTTTGATTCTTTTATCTCTGTCTCTTCATCCATCTCTAGCTTAGTCTGTTCACTGAGATCTTCTTTTTTTTCTATATTCCCTTCTGAAGTCGTTTTTTTACTTTCACTGGTATCTACCGTGGTAGAAGGTATCAGGTTCTTTTCTAGAAGAGCTTCGTTCACACTTTCGGCGATTTCATCTTTTATCTGTTCTCTTTCAAGGAATCTTATTTTAGTTTTAGTAGGATGTACGTTAACATCGATCTTTTCAGCAGCTATTTTTATATCTAGAAAGGCGAGTGGATAACGACCCTTTTTCAAAAGTGTATCGTATCCCTTCACTATTCCATCTTTCAAAATGTTATTCTTGACAAATCGTGAGTTAACATAAGTAAAGATATGCTTCCTGTTAGATCTATCTATCTCTGGCTTACTTGTGTATCCTTCGACCTTCATATCTTGAAATTCTTTATCAACTTTTATCATCCTTTTAGCGACTTCTTTACCATATATGGCTTTTATATTTTCGAGCATCGTGTCGCTTTTTGGTACAAAAGTGAGTTCATTCCCATTATGGGTGAAAGAAAATTCGACATCAGGATATGCTATCGCATTCCTTGTGACCACTTCACTAATGTGGGCCAATTCTGTATTGGTTTTTTTAAGATACTTTTTTCTAGCAGGGACGTTAAAAAACAGATCTCTTACTTCGATTGAGGTACCGACTGCACATCCTGTTTCTTCTATCTCTATGATATCACTGCCTTCAAGTGTGATTTTGGTGCCTTCAAGCTGATCTTCGGTTTTTGTAAGGGCTTTGATCTTAGAAACAGATGCTATGCTCGGCAAAGCTTCACCTCTAAAACCAAGGCTGTTCAATTCATCCAAATCTTCTATATCTTCAATCTTACTAGTGGCGTGTTTTTCAAAGGCCAACTTAACTTCTTCTTTAGTCATCCCACATCCGTTGTCCTTTATTTTGATGAGTTTTTTTCCACCGTATTCAACTTCAACAGCTATCTCATCTGCTCCTGCATCCAATGAATTTTCGATCAATTCTTTGACGACAGAGGCTGGCCTTTCTATAACTTCACCAGCGGCGATCTGATTAACGGTTTCTTTAGATAATTTTTTAATTCTACTCATTTTATTCTTCAGTCTCCTTTTTTAATTTCCATAACTCATTTAGTGCATCTAAGGGAGTCAAATTCTCCACGTCTAATCCTTTTACTTTTTCAACTACAGGATGAGATTCTGAGTGAGTTTTACCATCCTTATCTATATCGAAAACCATCTGGGTAAATTTTGGCCCATCCTGGTTTTCCATTTTTATTGTATGATCGTCTTCTATCTGTCTCAAAACATCATGAGAACGTTCCAATACGGGTTCTGGTAAACCTGCTAGAGAAGCCACATGTATACCATAACTTTCATCAGTACTGCCTTCCCTCACCTTCCTTAAAAATTTTATTTCCCCTCCTGTGTCTTTAGCTGCAACGTGCAAATTCTTTACGTTGTTCAATGACCTCTCTAGTTCAGTGATCTCGTGATAGTGAGTGGCAAATAGAGTCTTAGCTTTGATATCACTGCAGATGTACTCGGTTACGGCCCAAGCTATACTCAATCCATCGAAAGTGCTAGTTCCACTACCGATCTCATCCAATAATATTAAACTGTCTTCTGAGGCATTATGAAGTATATTTGCCAATTCAACCATCTCTACCATAAAGGTGGATCTTCCTTTTGTCAGATCATCAAGAGCTCCTACTCTTGTAAAAATCCTATCTACAACCCCTATTTTTGCTTCCTCTGCTGGTACAAAACAACCTACTTGGGCCATAAGAGTGATGAGAGCTACTTGTCTCATGTAAGTTGATTTCCCGGACATGTTAGGACCTGTAATTATCAAGAACTGATTGTTTTTATCATCTAATTCGGCATCATTAGGAACGAAATTTTCTTCTATGGTTTTTTCTACCACTGGATGTCGTCCTTCTTTTATCTCTATTTTACCTTCGGGAAAGACCTCTGGTCTATTATAATTATTTTTTATCGCTACATCTGCAAATGTTGAGAGAACGTCGAGTTCAGCTAAAGCCTCTGCACTCTTTTGAAATCTCTCCGCTTCATCTCCAACTTTCTCTCTTAGGTTTTTAAAAAGTTCGTACTCAAGAGCTTCAGTTTTCTCTTCTGCACTTATGATTTCCTCTTCTTTTTCTTTCAATTCTTGGGTGTAATATCTTTCAGCATTTTTAAGGGTTTGTTTCCGGGAAAAATAGTCCGGGACTTTTTCCGTTTTAGATTTTGGGACTTCTAGATAATAACCATGTACCTTGTTATATCCTACTTTTAACTTATCTATACCTGTTTGTTCTCTTTCTTTAGCCTCTAAATCATTTATCCATTCCTTACCCTCTTTCGCCTTCTTTTTAAGTTCATCTAATTTCTCGTCGTATCCCTCTTTAATTATCCCACCTTCCTTGACTGTGACAGGTGGATTTTCTACTATCGCTGATTCTATTTCCATCCTGATCTGAGAAAGCGGATCGATCCTTTCATCGATCTCCTTTAGCTTATCATATTTTTTACCTTCAGTTTTTGTTTCCTTCAGTAAACTCTTGATCGGAGGAAGCTTTGACAATGTATCCTTTATTGCGAGAAGATCTCTAGCATCAGCATTACCATATACCACACGACTGATGAGCCTTTCGATGTCATAAAGTCCTTCCATTTCTTCTCTTAAATCGTCTCTAAGGAAGATACTATCTGTTAATATGTCGATAGAATCAAGTCTTTTCTCGATCTTGTCGATATCCAATAAGGGTTGTTGGAGCCAGTTTCTCAATTTCCGAGAGCCCATAGCGGTTATAGTATCATCTAGGACATGAAGCAAAGTTCCCTTTTTACTTCTCTCCCTTAAACTTCTGAATATTTCTAAATTTTTTAAGGTGGTAGCATCTAATGTCATGTATTGGTCTGGCGTATAAGATCGTAGACGTCTAACATAATCCATCGTTCTTTTTTGAGTTTCTTCTAAGTAATCAAGGACCGCTCCAGCTGCTTTCACCGCTTGTTTTCTTTCTTCAAGACCCAAAGCTTCCAAAGAATCGGTACCAAAATGATCTTTCAATTTGCTCTCCGCCATGTGGAAGGCATCCTCCCTGTGAGAGTGGATCATCATCTCGTTTTCTTGTCCGAGTTCTTTCAAAAAAGCTTCGTCCTGCTCTAAACTTCTTGATAGAATGCATTCTGTTGGTTCATATCTTAAAATTTCTGAAAACATATCTCCTTTATCTTCAACTTCTGTAGTGAAGAAGTCTCCTGTAGAGATATCTACAGCAGAAATACCATATTTTTCTGAAGATTCGGATCCATATATACACATCAAAAAGTTATTGTCTGAACTTTCAAGTAGATTCTCGTCGACCACAGTCCCGGGTGTAACGACTCTTACTACCTCTCTATCTACGATGCCGCTAGCTTCATCTGGATCCTGAGTCTGTTCAGCTATGGCCACTGTATAACCTTTATGGATCAATCGTTGAAGGTAACTCTCCACTGAATGATAAGGTACGCCAGCCATGGGAGTGGGATCATCACCGTCCCTATCTCTTGAAGTTAAGGTGATATCCAACTCATCAGATGCTATCTTTGCATCCTCGTCGAACATCTCGTAAAAATCACCCATCCTGAAGAACACTATAGAATCTTTGTGTTCATTTTTTATTTCATAATATTGCTCCATCATAGGAGTTAGTTCGCTCAAGAATCCGTTACCTCCTTTTATTTTTCTGACTACAGTCTGAATTTAGAGATATGGTTATAAATCTTTTTGAACATCTCTTAGAAATTCATCAGCTTTTTCTGTTCAGAAACTATCTTTTTCCGTAATGACTGTATTTTTTTCTTGGGCTCCTGACTTTTTTCTAATCTTTCTTTTAACTGATAAACATGATCAAACATCTTCCTTTCTTCATTATAACTTTTCCACTGATAAATCTCATCTTTTGAGTCAACAGTTAGAAGCACATATACTTTACCAGGCATATTATTTCTTCCTGTTCTCCCTTTCCTTTGGATATACCTTATAGCTGAAGGAACTGGTTCATAAAATATGACAAGCTCATTACTAGGTATGTCCAATCCTTCCTCGCCTATACTAGTTGAAACTAAAACATTTATATCTTCATTTTCGAACTTTTCTATCACTCTTTTTTGCTCATCTTGAGACATACCTTCTCTATCTGCGTTTTCTGACTGTCCAACTAATCTCGCGGGATTGACCTCTTCAAATCCTTTTAATTCTTTTACCAAATGATCTACAGTATCTCTATATTGGGCGAATATCATCGCCTTACCTTCACCTAATTCGTCTCTCAAAATATTTTTTAATCTGTCTAACTTTTTATTGATGTCGATAGGCATGGTTTTGAGGTCCAATAACTTCTCTCCGACCTCATCGAATTTGTCTTTTTTTCTGATATACTTAGAAGCTCTACTGTCTTCTTCTTTGAGCTTTAGAAAATAACTATGAGCAGAATCGATACCCTGAGTTAAAATAAGTTCTTTAAGGTGCATCAATTTAATAGTAGCCGCAGCTAGAGATAATGCATGATAGAGATATCCTGGGCTATTTTTCTTTTTTATCCTTGTCTGAAGGTTTTCTTGCAGATCTATCAAGACAGACTTTCCTATATTATCAAAATCCTTCATTCTTAATCGTTTTGAATACTTTTTCAAGTCGGTTAGAAAGTTTTCCAGTACATCATCTAGTTTTCCTTCTATCATCTTGATTTCTTCACTTTTTTCTATTTTTATCCATCGGATCATCTTGTCAGAGACAAACGGTTTGACGTCATCTGAATCTTCTTTCCTCACCTCTATTTTTTCTATGTATAGATTTGCACAGACTTCAACAAGGTCATCAAACGAAGTAGCGGGAGAAGCTGTTAATCCTAAAAACTGTGCTCTTTCTTTACAAGCTTTTGCTATCTCGACATAAGCATAATCTCCGCTGGCTCTATGTGCCTCATCAAAGATCATCAAACCTATTACTGATAAGTTTACGTACTTCAGATCGTTGTTTACCACCTGAGGTGTAGCAAAATATACCTCATAATTTTGATCCCATATCTCTTTTCGCTCATCAGGAGTAAATAATTCTCCGGTTATGAGTTTTAGTTTATCTTCCTCAATATTTGTTACGTTAGAGACAAGATCTCTGTGCTGTTCGCACAGAGGCTTGGTAGGAGCCATAAAAATGGTTTTTATGCCTTTCTCTAGTTTTTCTCCTAGTAGATATACACCTATCAGGGTTTTCCCAAGTCCAGTAGGTAGCACCACTAAGGAGTTGTTTACTTTTATTTTCTTAAAAATATCTATTTGGTAGTCTCTCTTTTCCACATCGTTGTGTTTTATAATCGAGGGTATTTCGTCTTTTCTCATCACAGATAAATAAAAGAGATATTGTAAAAGTTTTTCTCACCTACAGATGAAGATTGATCATCTAAAATGTATGATTCCTAACAGACTAGCTAAAGCAGCTCCGATCGAGTTGAATATCATATCAAAGACTGTGTCTTCAAGACCGTACTGCATGTTGGTCCCAAAAATTTGATCTGCTAAAAATTCATAAGTTTCCCAGATCACAGATAATCCTAGCAAAAATAAGATCAAAACAATGGGTATAAGGGACAAAGGAATATCAATCAATTCTGATGAACTTTGGAATGCCAATAAAACTGTGAAAGCTATAAATGCTAATATAGAAGCGGAAAAGGTGTGCGTGAATATATCCCACCACCAAACATTGTCATAATATCCTCTGATACCGCCGAGCACATGGAAGAAAAATGCTAAGCTGATCCAGAGTATCAGCACTGATGGAAAAGGCAAATCAGTTATTTTTTTGAATAGATGTGGCATCATAGTCAACCCAAATGAGATCACGCCAGACCAAAACCATCTAGCATCACCTATATACAGGGCATACGATGTGAGGATGATTATACCGATCTGAACGAAGATCGATAAAACGCCAATTAGGTTATTCTTACCGGTTTGAAATTTTGAATCGAATAGAGCCTTCAATTGTTTTTGAAATTTTTTCACATGAATTTTAGGTTCCAGCTTAAGACTTTTAAAGATCTCAAAATCCATTTTAGTACCGACTAGAGTAAAAAAATCTCCGATGATCAGGCTCCCTCCTGCTAGGAAGATTAGATTCATCATGAAATATCTATTTTCTTCCAAAAAACCAGTATCAAAATATCGATCACTCATAAATTCTCCAATTAGGAGTAGCCCGCTTCCTGCTAAAGAGAATATCATGAGGAAAAAGAAAGAGAATTGAAAATTGGTTTTTATTATATTACTTTTTGTGAGGCTCAAGAGGCATAAAAGACCAAGAGAAGGGATGAATAAAAGCAATAAAAATCTAAAACCAAAAAGGGTATTTCTAAGATTATATGAGATTCCGCTTATTCCAAAAAGTAAGGGAAGAAGAAACAAAGCAGAAAATTTAAGTTTTAAAAAAGAAGTTTCTTTTTTTTCCATCATATGTGTAGCTCCGAATAAAGAAACAAGGGTGACAGTTCCGAAGGACATCCAAATGATATCTAATCTTCCTAAGATTAAAATTATAGATAGAACTGCTACAACCACAAGCAAATTCATAGCTGCTTTATGGACTTTTGTCCTTCCCATATGACTACTTTAAGTTCAACATATCTATATATCTTTTGCCTTTTATTTTCTCGATATAACTTCTGATCCTAATAAAATCATTGAAAAATAATTTATACGACCACACAGGTCCAGATGAACGATGGAACCTATACATCAGGCACTCATTTGGTTTGTACCGGGTCTTATCGTTCTTATCTGCGCCTCTATTCTTATCTTTGATGAAGACAATAAAGTCAATATCGATTCTTTCAAACGATCTCTTTGGAGATCTAGAGGACCTCTTTCTCTTATTTTTGTTATTGGTTTAGCCCTTCAGGTTGAGAATCTACTCCAAGATCTTTTCGAGCCAGGATTCAGAGTGTCAGATGCGGTATATCGGTTTGAAGGAGTGTCTCATATAGTTTGGATGCAAGAGACCCTTGATAATCAAATTCTAGTGCATGCTTCTTCGATCTTTTACGTTCTAGGTTTTTCTTTTTTTGTTGCTATGATACCGATCTTTTTTATGTTAAGAGAGGAGATCGAATTAGTTGATGAGTTCGCTAAAGCTTTAACGGTAAATTATATCTTTTTAATAGCAGGATATCTATCTCTCCATCTTGTAGTAACTTCACATCAGTCAGGGGCAGTGGATGCTCTCATGTATGAACACGAACAGTATTATGCTCTTATTCAATTAGTAAATCGACCTGTAAATTGCTGGCCTAGCGGACATACCAGCATACCTTTCACCATTACTCTCATCTCAGTATATAGTACTAAATTAAAAAGACTTTCGAGATTCAGTATGGTCTTTACTGCTATCACTATAATTATCATACTTTACCTTGGTGTACATTGGGTGATTGATATCCCAGGGGGGATAATGGTGGGGATCATAGCGTATTGGGTAGCTTCTAAGGGAAAGTTGGACTCTGTTTTTGAAAAGATAACTGATCCAGTCGAAAAATATACTTCGATATTAGCTGAAAGATTAAAAGACCGAAAAAGAAATTAGCTTAAAGAACGTTATAAAATCGAAAAGTTTGAGGATCGAGATAGTCCCTATAGAGGATATGGATCAAGAAATTATCGATGTAATCATCGAATACGTAAAGAGAGCATACGATCCTATTCTAGATAAGATCGAATATGGTTCTACAATTGATATGCCCAAGAGATCATTCAATTCGATCAGGAATCAGTACGATGCAAATGTCATGCTCCACCAGATATATAAAAAATTTGAGCCCAGTTCACACAAGATACTTGCGATAACTTCTGAAGATATTTACAGCCATGGCTTAAATTTTGTATTCGGATTAGCTCAAAAACCTGGAAAATTAGCTATCATATCCATTCATCGGTTAGATCCTCAGTATTGGGGTCTCAAAAAAGACGAAGAAAAATTATTTGAAAGAGCTGCTAAGGAGGCTGTCCATGAGCTCGGTCATAGCCTAGGATTGGGCCATTGTGAGAACAGTAATTGCGTCATGTTTTTTTCTAATAAAATTTTTGACACCGACAGAAAAGCTTTTTCACTTTGTGAGAGATGTTTTGACCATATGCTCAATTTACATGGGTGAATTTTTCTTTTCAAGTAAAAAATGAATACGAGTGGGCTCAGCCGGATTCGAACCGGCGACCTCCGCCATGTCAAGGCGACGTCATAACCACCTAGACTATGAGCCCTTATTTGGTATAATTTACTCCGTTAAACTCACAAGGAAATTACAGGTATCGGATATATATCTCTTTTCCTTATTGAGTATACTTTTACTTCAGGTGTCTATTTTAGGAGTGAGCCAGTTGGCAACACTTGAAGTGAAGAGTATCTTTATGATGTCACCTACCAAAAATGGAAGAACACCTATAGTTAGCAATTCAACAATACCAATTGATGATCCACCAATGACTGAGATTGTTATATAGATATTTGTTAGGCCAAACCCATATATTATGATAAAATTGGCAATTAATAACAATATGAGCATACCTTTATAGTTTCTAGTTAAACTGTATTTATCTACTGCATATCCTACTACGAAGGAAGCTATAACGAAGCCTATCAGATATCCACCTGTGATACCTGTTAAGGCTCCGATACCACCTGTCCAACCCGAGAACCATGGTACTCCGGCAGCACCTATTGTTAGATACATGCCTGCGCTTACTCCTCCCCATGTTTTTCCTAAAAGCACGGCACCGAGAAGAACGCCGAAGGTTTGACCAGTGACTGGTACTGGGGTAAAAGGTAGATAAAAACGAGCCTGAGCGAGTAGTCCTATAAAACCAGCGAAAATCAAAGAGAACGTAAATTTATGTAGTGTATTCAGAGAATGTGTCCATTCAAATATTTTCGGTCTGCGAAAGCTGTATTTGTTAACATTCATTTCCATTTAAATACACCTGTGAATTTTTGTTCCAACAAAAGGGGTAGATTCATTTATATGTTAAATATTTAACGGACGTGGAAAGCGATAACATAATTTCAATCGAACAAGCCGCAGAGATCTTTTTACCTATCATAAATATAATACTATAAGTTTGAATTATCTTATCTGATCTTTAATATACTTTAAACTCTCTATTGCCTTGATTATCCATAACATTTATTATACATCTATATTTTCACTATCTGATTCAGTATGAAAAAATGGATGTCAATAATCATCATATCGGTGATCGTGGTCGGTCTGTCTGCAGGAGGGATCTTAGCTGCTCGTCATCTTTACTTTAGGGAAGATGAAGAAGAAAAGATTGTGGCTGAGAACGGAGATACTGTCCAGATGCATTATGTTGGTAGGTTGAGAGATAACAGGGTCTATGATGAGGAGCGTATATTTGATACATCTTACGAGGCGATCCCTGACGAGGATTCACCGATGTATACTCTTACTTTTGATGACAGAGAAAGAGGTGAACCTTTTGAGTTCACACTGGGTGAGGGCCAAGTGATCCAGGGTTGGGAGGATAATGTCAGAGGTATGGAAGAAGGAGAGTCAAAAACATTTTTTGTTCGGCCTGAGAAGGGATATGGAGAAGCTAGTGACGATCTCATATTTCAAATAGATAAGACGGAGACAATTCCTATGAAAGAAGAGATGAGTCAAGAGGAATTCATGGATATATACGGAGAAGAATATGGTGAACCAGCTAAAAATATGCAGTTAGAAGACAGCTTTTGGGGATGGGAAAAGATCATAACCTCCGTAAGAAGGGGTAGAGTGACCCTAAGGCATGATCCTGAATTTGGTGAAGCATACAATAGTTATGGTGAAGAAGATTGGTACTCTGAAGTCATATCTATAGATTCAAGTGCAGATGGAGGACAAGGTACCATAGAGGTCCAACATGAATTAAAAGAATCTACTTTGGTCAACAGTACTCATATATCTTTCCATAGAGAGGAGATGGCTGATGTGCCTCAGATCAGAGAAAATGAGGGTCAATCCCCAGACGATGTTGGTATAGCTTTTGAAGAAGATGGAAAAATTAATATTGATTTTAACGATGAAGTAGTCGGTCAAACTTTGATATTTGATGTAGAATTGATAAATATAGAGAAAGAGGATTAGTATAGAAATAATATCTCCGGCTTGCTTAAATAAATTTATTCCATTTTACCTCTTTGATCGTAAAATCATTTCAATCTTGGAGTGGATATCGGAGGCAGAACCTATAGAGAAAACAAAATCTTTAGTTTCACTATCAAAAATCTTTCCGCTCTTAAAGCGAGGGTAGCTCAGGAATGGGACATTCCTCATTCCCCCTCGATTATTCGCTCGTAAACTCGCTCATAAAGCGAGGGTAGCCAAGCTAGGCCAACGGCGCAAGGTTCAGGGCCTTGTCCCGTAGGGGTCCAAGGGTTCAAATCCCTTCCCTCGCATTTTCACATATCTGGAACGGAGTGGAAGATATTGAAAATCGAAGGAACACATCGTGTTCCTGAAGACATTTTCGGGAATCAAATTCCCGATGTCGCAGGAAAGTTTCTTCCTTTCCTGAAGATTGCGAGTGTCTCTGACCGAGCAAAAGACGGAAGGATTTTTTTGTGAAAAAAATGCATCAAAAACATGTGGGGCTATCTACGATAGCCCTTAAAAAACAAGGCCGTATACAAATTGGCGTTAGGTTCCCTTCTCTTGCATCTTAGATGATAAGGACTAATATGAACCGTAATGATAATGGCCCCGTCAGAATCAAAGATTCTAACTAACCACTTTTCAGGGAAAAGTGGACCCAAAAGAATGTTAGAGCATTCTCTATGCCCACTAAAAATCATAGATTTGTTAGTGGACCCGTCAGAATCAAAGATTCTGATTTACCACTAATCAGAGATTAGTGGACCCAGCGGGATTTGAACCCGCGGCCTCCACCTATCTCGCCAATTGATGTCT
>CAZRSB010000056.1:0-11425 GCA_964602715.1 uncultured Thermoplasmata archaeon
CCCTCGTTCCAACCCACATAAAACTTATAACCTTGCAAGCATTCTACACCCTAATCTTCTTTAACAAATTCTATCTCGAAACTTTCGCCATCATGCTCCTGAAATGTAAGTGGATCTCTGATGAGTATACCTATTAGCACAGAATTAGTATCAATATTTGTTTCAAGTGAAATAGTTTCGTTAAAGTTTCTTTCGATAGTTTTTTCTCCGTCTTTTAGGTAAAGGGTAATATCTTCCCCCGCAGGTTCGATGTTTACAGTGTATCTTCCGGGTTTTATACCGTATTCAAGGGAAGAACTGTAGTATCCCTCTGAGAAATTCTCTTCTCGTTGATCAGACTCTCCCTCTGAGAAATTCTCTTCTCGTTGATCAGACTCTATAATGTAGGGACTAGGATCTTCCCAGCTCGTGCTTACATCTTCTCCAAATTTATCGTCAAAAGGATCTATTTCACCAGTTTCCTGTAAAGTTATAAAGGTTGAAGTGAACAAAAGCGAGAGAATCACGGCGATTAGGATCGTGTTTTTAATAAAAATCACCTCTCTTGAATATGATATATGAAACCACTAGAGCCAATGATATGGCTAGAATACCGATGATACATTCATCACTTACTGGATAATCAAAATGATGATATCTTATAAATGATTCGATGGGGTAAAGCAATTCGGACCTATTAGGAAAAGCAGAAGCGCCTCCTACAAAAAACAGCGACACGACAATAGGTAAAAAGGTGTTTTTAGCCATTAAGGATATAAGCACCCCGATTATGTAACCTCCTATCATAGTGCTGGAGATGGTTAAAACTGAATACGCGAATAATGTCAGGAATCCAACATTTGCAAAGATATTCATAGCCTCATAGGCCATAACTAGAGAAGATAAGCTAGTGATGACTCCTATAAATATCAGAGGAATAGAAAAAAGTTCAATAAATGCTTTTCTTCTTGAACTTTTCAACATTATCGGATATACAATAGAGCCGCCCTCTGCCATTTTTCCCCATGAAAGAGAAGATATAACTGTTCCTATCAGAAAAGAAACAAGGGCGATAGAGAGTAAAGAATCAAAAAAAGTTTCTTCGAAAATATAATTTTGGGCTTCGGTTAAATTTTCTTCACCTTTTTCAGGATTGATTCTTTCATACTCTCGTCC
This sequence comes from uncultured Thermoplasmata archaeon, assembly GCA_964602715.1. GTDB lineage: Archaea > Thermoplasmatota > Thermoplasmata > Halarchaeoplasmatales > Halarchaeoplasmataceae > Natronoplasma. The sequence goes on from CAZRSB010000056.1 coordinate 1,156, forward strand.
CACTATGGCTTCTCCATCATACAAAATAATTCGTCCAGAACTCTCATCAATAAGATCGAAGTTATTTGTTAGATCGTGTTCATCAATATCATTCAGGCCATTGTGAAGAGTGGTGCCAAACGTGAAGTAGAGGAGTAAGGGAGCGATAATAAGCACTGCAAGAAGGTATTTGTTAGATGAGAAGAATTTATAGATTAAAGAATTTTTTTCTAGCACTAAGCAAAACCCTCCTCTTTCTTCATGTATGCAGTGTATCCAACAAAGGCAATAAAGACTAAAAAAATCATCAACAACATAATTTCTTTAGGGATCAGTCCTTCATCATTTCCTTCTTCTTCGAAAGGAGGGAGCGTTTCTAGATATCTCATAGCATCTTTTTGCTCGTAAGAATAATCTAAATCGAAAAAAACCATCTCTTCATCAGTAGGATTTTCTATAAAAAATTCTGGAGGAGTGTATATACTCCCTCCTGTAGGGTATAAACGCCCTTCATGTTGTTTAACATTCACTCTGAGAAACCTATTCATCGTCGTTGTTTCTCTATCTTCTATAAGCGTATCTTTTCTTATTTTATCTTCTCCTTCGTTCCTTAAAGAATAAGAAGCACCTACATCACGTTTGACATTTTCCATAGTCTCAAGGTCTAAATAGCTAATCCACGATTTTTCCGCTTTCCTAATCGAGTCAAAATGCCCTCCAAGTGGATAGTTGAACGATGTGTCCGATTCATAAATATCATCTTCATAGAAACCCCAGAACGGGAAAAAACCAAACCTACTTCCTTCCTCCGGATGATCGTTTTCTACAAGAGTTGCGTCGTTATTATTCTTGTCAATCCGAAAAACGAGCTCAGTGTAATCTATATTACGGGCTTCTTTTGTATGATTCTCCAGCTCTAGCTGAAAAAGGACATTGACTGAATCTTGTGTTTCATTGATTATCTGAATACTTAGTGTATTTCCAGAAGCGGTAAAGTTCTTGCTATAGATGTCTATCTTGTCATCCTCATGCTCATAATCTATATTTAAACCAACATCTTTGAATTTCCATTCATCTTCTCCGTATGGGTTCTCCATATCTTCTGATTCAGAAGCAGAAATCGGTCCAATACTGATCATGGAGATGATGATAATAAAAAGAGATATAAAGAGAAAAAGTTTTTTATTTTTTCCTATCATGTTTTCACCGTCACTCATATTTATTCATATACGTCTCCTTGTACCATAAATGTAACTGTAGGTCTATGGTCATCTCCACCAAACTCTTCACTTTCCCACGTTTCAGTATAACCGGATCGTGGCCATGGTCTATCCCTTTCATACTCTACATGAGACTCCAATAAAGCTTCATGGTTTTGGTATAGGCGTATCCCAATTGATCGAAGGAGAGTTGTACAGCATCCTAGATAGCGCAGATTCGCAAGACTATTCGATAAGAGGGCGATATCTAGATGAGCACCAAAACGGGCAAATTAACAGGTTTACAGCCGTCTCAAACGCATACACCTCTAAGAAAATAAAACTGATGAAGGAGTTAAAGGCAAATATTTCACAAAATCATACACAATCTTTGATCATAGACAGCTTAGAAGAAAACAGAAAAACCAGAATCGAAAAAACAAACGACCTCATCAGAACAGTGAACAGCTTAAAACAAGATCTAATAGAAAAAAATATCTACAAAAATGAACAACACTTGCTATGTAAAGAATGCCTGTATTCTAATGATCGTCCTGATAATCTTCTATACTGTCCGGTATTTGAACATGAGTGCCCCTACTCAGAATTTTAACTAAAAACAAAATCCAAACAACACTCTTTATTTTTTTCCGCTCTTTTTTTTTTTAATGCAAGAGCTTAAAGGTTGATATACATGGCTATATTGGAAGAAAAAAGCACTAAAAAATATAAAAATGCAGATGAATTTGTAAAAGAAAATGATTTAATAGAAGAACTCGAAGAAACATATGGAACAAGAGATCCTGATGAAATCCTAAATCTACAAGTCGGAAACATCGATATAATAAACACACTGCTAAATAGATACAATGCTGGAAAGTATTATCACGTTGAGTGGCAAGCTACTGAAGACGTGATCAAAGTCATAGAATTTGAACCACCGCTTGGAGGTGAGTTGAGCTTTTTCAGCTCCGAAGACGCAGACATTTACGCAGAAAACCACGACGCTTTCTGTTATATATGGAATATTCAAGGCACGGAACACATCTATTCCCTCTCGTTTACCCCACAAGGCAATAACGCTCTAACAGCCACAGTGGAAAGAAGAACCTTAGAAGATAAACTCAATGAATTAAAAAATCAAAACTACGAAATACTTAGAAAAGAGACATGAGAGATATGAGAAGATTAACCATACCAAGCGAAGAAAATAAAGAAAGAATTCTTGACGAATAGGACAAAACAGGTGTAAGCATACAGAAATACAAAAGATTGAAGCGAAATAAATCCTAAAGAGTTGTAAAAGACAATAATGGATCCGGATAACACAAAACTGACGTAGGTGACAGTTCAACCCTTTGATGGGGAAAGGAATCCGGTAAGAAAAAATTTTACCAAAGAAAACGGCACCGCTGCAACAAATATATACATCTAATTTTGCCAAGATATAAATATTCGTGAAAGGACTAAATAAAAATATGAGTTATGAAATAGCTGAGAAATACCCATTGAGAATAGTAAAGTATCAAAAAAAGTTAGAAGGAGGTATGGTCTGTAATCCAGAAACTAAAGAATATTCACGCCTCAACAAACAAGGCGCAAAGATACTTGAAAAATGTGATGGGAAAAAAACTGTAAACGATATAGTCCAAGAAATTTCTGAGGAGACAGGCATTAACATTAAAAAAATAGAAAGTAGTGTGGCAAAATTTCTCAAAAACGTAAAGGGTTCTCTGGTTACATTCAATAACCAGCCACAAAAAGTAGGGATGAAATATAGAGTTCGGAATGAGGATCCCTCTTATTCTCCACCTCGTGAGATAGTCATAGGGGTCACTAATAAATGTAATCTCTCCTGTGATCACTGTATGTTTGATGCAGGTGATTACACAGAAAACGAGATGTCTACAGAAGAAATAAAAAAAGTTATTGACGATTCCTACAGATGCGGGGCATTTGATTTGATATTTACTGGAGGAGAACCATTATTAAGAGATGATCTTATTGAATTACTAGAATACGCTAAAAGCAGAGGCTTTGATGTGGGTGTCATTTCTAACGGGATTCTCGTTGATGAGGTTGATTACAAAGAAATAGGAGAGCTCACCGATAGTTTTGAGATCTCTGTGGACGGGAGTAATAAAAAAGTACACGAAGAATTGAGAGGGGATGGCTGGAAAGAAACTATAAAAGGTTGCAAATTGATGTCTGAAGTGAATTCAGGCTTCAATATTGGTTCGATTATTAGGCCTGGTACGTCATTTGATGAATTAGAAAAAAGGATAGAACTAGCTATAGAACTTGAAGCAAAACGTATCACCTTTGAGACACCTATTGAGCTGGGCAGGGCAGATAAAAACAACCTACAGGTTCCTGTTTCAGAACAAAAAAAATTTCCAAGATTCTTCAAGAAGATGGTTGAGAAATATGGATCAGAGATAAACATAATTTATCCTGGTAAAATGGGTACACCTCTAGATAAACCAGACATGGATGGTCTAAGCTGTGGTTTGGGAGATTCTTGCACCATAAAATCTAGTGGTGATGTCTATCCCTGCCCTATGTTTATACTCGATGAATTTGAGCTGGGAAATGTAAGAGAAAACTCGCTTGACTCTATACTGAGTTCATCAGAGATCTTTAAAGAGATGACTAACATATCTATAGACAAGATAAACGATTGCTCTGACTGTGAGGAACTTGGTGTACGATGTGCTGGAGGATGTAGAGCAAGAGCCTATGTAGAAACAGGTGATATCTATGGAAAAAGTCCCTGCGTCTTCAGGAGTCAATAAGCTCCTTTTCAGTACGAACATCACCCACTGAACATCCTGCCCTTTTTATTGATAAGAAAAAGTAACCCCTTTTGGGGGGCTACTAAAGGTATTTGTATCACTAATTCAGCCTATTCTAGAAGGAGCTGTAGCGCAACCAGGCGAACAGAGCCCTTCAGTCTCCTCTTTTATCTCCGGGTCGTCCCAATCTTCGGTTTCAACTTTCATCGTCGTTCACCTACTTGCTAATGACTTGTCATGCTTATTTATGTCTTTTGAATCAAAAAACATCCAGAGTATATCCTTCCCCTATACTCCTAAAGAAGGGATTAGCATTTCTACTCTTTCATAAGAAGAAAAAATAACTCTTAAATTGCAACAGGATGAAAGACTAGCCCTACAATTCTTTACGAGCACACAAGTTGTCTCCATAAACATCTCCATGCTCTAAATAAGCCCTTGCCCGACAACCCCCGGGACACCCTTTATCAGCAAGATTGCAATCCTGACAACCATCAAGATCACCAACATGGATATCTATCAATTCTCTGAACTTTTCCGAAGAATGTAGGAGAGATTGAAGAGAGGCATGGCGAATGTTACCGATCTCAAACTCATCAAAAATAAGTAAGGGGCAAGGAAAAACAACGCCAGAGGAATTGATCGTGATAATATCACCAATCCCACAATTGGTAGCATCACCTTCTATTTGAATCCCCTGAAACTCTTCTGGAGGATGAACTCTTATCTCCGAGCTGTACTCAGGAGCCTTTCTTTTGAAGAACTTAAACAACTCTCTTCGTTTGGAAAGTGGTGTTCGAAACCTCTCGTCCTCTCCTCTACCAATTTCAAGAGGAACATCAAAAGCAATGGTGCTAGCCTCGAGCTCGATTCCAAGTTCTATTCTTTTTTCAACCTCCTCCATTGATGTCTCCGTTAGGAGAGTTGTGTTTATTGAAAGAGGCACATCCGTTTCTGACATCAATTCACAGCCAGCTATCGCATCCTCCCACGTTCCTTCGCCTCTCAAATTTTCATGAACATCCTTCTCGCTCCCATCAAGAGATATTACTATACTATCAAATATATCAGCTATTTTCTGGTAGTTGTCTTCCTCTATGAGAATACCATTTGAGATTATTCCAGTACTGAAGCCCAGCTCCTTAGCATATGTCGCTAACTCGAGAATGTCGTCTCTTATCAAGGGTTCTCCCCCACTAAATGTTATTTCAAACACACCTGCGTCATGGAGTTTATCAATTATTAATTTGATTTCCTCGGTTGACATCTCATCTTCGAGTTCATCGCCAGCCTCATACAAACAATGAGAGCAGGCAAGGTTGCACTTATTCGTGACCAATAAAATAACTCCACGCGGCATTGTGATTGAGAATTCATTATCTGAAAATTCAAAAGATTTACTGATTTGCTGTGAGGTGTCATGAAGAGAGATGTATCCCTTATCCTCATCTTTAAAAAAATCAATAACTTTTTCTTCTATGACTTCTCTATCCATAGAGTTATTTTTACATATTTCACCAATGATTTCATCAATGCTTTTACTGCCATTAGCCATCTCGACTAATTTCGCACCAGTTTGATTAAGAGGGTGATAAGCCCCTTCCTCCGGATCAAACAACAAGCCACCTTCTGGTTCTTTTCTATACCTAACTTCACATAAAGGATACTGGTCAGTTATTCTGGGCATACTTTCTCATCTAGCTTTAGATATATATGACTTGGGTTTTCTTTTTTCTCTGCTTTGTTAGATATTATTTTTACCTGCAAAATTTTGATATACCCAATGACTGACAGATCAAATCCATAATACTTTAATAACCTTGAAAAGATGGAATGATGACGGACGATTCAAAGAAGAAAGAATGAATCGTGGAACAACATAGAAAAGATGTGATGTTTAATGGATGATGTTTTGTCATTAGAAAAGCTAGCAAGTTTGCCGGAAATCCATCATCCGGCTGTTTCACCAGATGGAAAAAAGATTGTATTTTATTGGAATAAAACTGGAAGAAATGAAATGTATCTTATGACACTTACAAACGAAAAAATCAAACAGCTGAGTGAAGGTGGGGGGGGGCGGAAAATGCACATCAGCCTATGATGTGGGGTGGAAACAGTAAAAAAATCTTTTTTCATAAAGATAAAAATGGGAACGAACAATATGATATTCTCTCGATATATCTGGATGGTAAAATTCAAGAAATAATCACAAATAACTCAAAATGCATACTCCAAGACGCAGGCAACAACGGTAAACTGATTCTACTCACTAGCGATATGGAAAAACAAGAAAACCTCTACAAGTATGACTTAAGAAAGGAAGAATTAACTAAACTCACAAATTACAAAACCGCAGTTAGACATGGGGTGTTAAGTTCTGAAGGAACACACATTTCTTACTCGACAAATGAATTAGACAATCCTAGAAACAGAGACCCCTATATATGTAAAATTGACGGAACTGATAAAAGAAAACTTCATGTGGGGGAAAAAGGAAAGGCGTGTGTCATATTGGACTGGTCACACGACGATGAATCTTTACTCCTCGCCGATAGCTCAAAGAACACAATAGGAGGAGGAATATACGACATTAGAGAAGAAGAAGTAAACTGGATAGGTTCTGAAAAGTATGAAGAAAGACCTGTAAGTTTCATCCCAAACAAAAAAACCTTCCTTGCATATCGTATCAAAAAAGCTGCATGGGTCCCTACACTGTTTAAACCAAATGGTTCTATCAAGGAACTCAATATCAAAGATGGTTTCACCCAGTTCTTTAGAGGTGGTAATGGCGGGGAATTTATATCTAAAAAAGAATGTGTACTAACATATACCAAACCAAACAACAAAAAAGACATATGTGTATATGACCTAGAAAACCATTCTTACAAAACTATGGTTAACGCAGAATATGGAAATATTGATCCTGAAAGGTTCGTAGACGCCGAGTATATAACCTACGAATCAGCAGACGGTGTAGAAATCGGGGCGCTTTTCTATGACTCTGGTGAGAGGCCTTCACCCGCCGTTGTTGTATTGCACGGCGGACCTCATGACCAATCGATAAAACGTTTTAACATATATGCTCAATTCCTCGTTAGTAGGGGTTACTCGGTTCTACAACCAAACTATCGAGGCTCTATAGGTCGAGGAGAAGAATTCAAACGGATGATTCACAATGATTGGGGTGGAAAAGAACAGGCAGACATAGCAAACGGGTGCCGTTGGTTAAAGGATAAAGAATGGATATCCGAAGATAAAGTAGCAATATATGGTGGTTCCTTCGGCGGTTATGCAACATATATGCAATTAGTAAAATATCCTGAGTTGTGGGCTGCAGGAGTGGCTTCTAGAGGTATTACGGACCTAATCAGATTATATAAGAAAAAACCATTGGCTATTCTCAGAAGACAAATGGGGCACCCAAAAAACAATATCGAGTTGTGGAAAGAAAGAAGCCCATTAACATATGTGGATAACATAAAAAGACCCATATTGATACTTCACTCTGTTAATGATGCAAGAATCCCTGTAGAACAAAGCAGGATCTTTAAAGAAGCTCTAGAAGAAAAGGGATGGATCAAAGGAAAGGACTTTGACTATAAAGAATTTGAAAAGGAAGGTCACAAAACTACAAAATCACAAACAAAAATCAAAGTTTTCAGAGAGCTAGAAAGCTTCCTCAAAAAACATTTAAAAAATTAAAAAATAAAAAAGCAACCTCAAAAATGTGATAAACCATGTCAGAAAAAAATAAAAGTAAAGGGGATCCGGGTAAAGGAAATGATGAAGATTCGAACAGTAATAAGGGGTCAGATAAGGGGCTAGAAAAACTACTAAAAGATTTTGGTATTATTGGTGCCTCAAAAATAGTTTCTATGATGTCTTCATTCCTGTTAATACCTCTTCTAACGAAAACGTTGGGTCCCTATAACTATGGTTTGTGGGCACAGGTCATGGTCATACTCCCTCTTTTTTCGATACTTCTTAAGATGGGGGCACCATTCTCTATTGCTCGATTATTCCCTGCAAAAGACGATAAAGAAAAAGGCAAAGGCTTATCTTCTGTTTTAGTTGTAGTAACCCTATCTTTAGGAGTGTTTGGTGGAATTTTCTTGCTGTTCCCAAGCATCCTTGCTGACACCGTCTTTGATGGACATATTCTTATAGTTCAAATCGTTGTTTTCATGGTGATCGCAGAGTGTTTTAATGGTTTGTTTTTATCTGTATTCAGGGCACTAAGAGAAATGAAAACATTCGGGATTATCAACATCATAAGAAGAATCTCCGAGATTAGTATTCTAGGATCCATAGCTCTGTTAGGTTATGGGTTGATAGGAGTCCTTGCTGGTGCACTTTTCACATATGTTGTCTTCGCTTTTATCCTTCTCTACATAGTGAGAAAAAGAATAAAACTTAGAAAACCAGAAATTAGTTCCATAAAAGAATATTTCTCACTTAGCATCCCTACAGTACCATCTGGGATTTCCGAACTGGTTGTCATAATGAGTGACAAATATCTGGTTGGATTATTCTTAGGTACAATATCCGTTGGTTTTTACGCTCCTGCTTACTCTTTAGGAGAGATAGCGCCCAAGTTCGTAACTGGTATGCTTGCAATAGTACTTTTTCCTACTTTGTCAAAACACTTTGAAGACGGGAACACATCTCAAGTGAAAAACATCATACACCTTTGCACGAAGTATTTTGTCTTGTTTTCCCTCCCCCTCATTGCTGGTTTTACGATAATCGGCAAGGACTTCTTGACTGTGGTCACCACGCCTGAAATTGCATCAAATGCTTATCTTATTTTGATAACGTCTTCTGTTGTAGGATTACTCATGGGCTTAGAAATCATCTTCAGGCAGACCATAGGTCTTAAAAAAGATACAAAACTGATTGGTTTGATGTGGGGAATAGCAGCAGTGTTGAATGTTGGTGCAAACATCATCCTGATCCCAAGATATGGGATTTTAGCTGCAGGAGTCACGAGTATAGCCTCATACTTGGTAGTTGCTTCATTTGGTATATTTTACACGATGAAACATATGTACTTCCCAATTGATTTCAACGTGATGGGGAAAATAGCTCTCTCGGTTGGTTTAATGGCTAGCACTTTACTTCTTGTCAACAACTATCTCTGGCAAGACCTTCTGTTCTCAATAGCGGTTAGCATCACTTCATATCTTTTGTATCTCTACATCACAGGTGCTTTAACATCAGATGAGATTGGATTTATCAAAAACACCTTTGCTCCATGATAAAGGGAAGACCAAAAGCGAGATAGTTCAATAACCAGCTAAAACAGATCTGCTAATCTAGCTTGATCTATACTGGTTGTATCAACCTCTCTAGAATAGTTAAGATACACCTCTTTGAATTGATCATACTCGCATGTGCTGGAAAGAGAACACTTCTCACAGTCAAAACAACTGGGAAGAATACTCTCAGGAACATGCCCGATTTCTTGAGTAATCCTTTCAGTTTTTTCTTCTCCATAGACAGAACTAAGTATCGATTTGGCCCTGTCTTCTCCGTGTTTATCTAACAAGCTCAGGTGAAAATTGCCATCCGGTGTAAGTTCTAGATCCAATGTTTGTCACAGTATAGTCTACATTATCATCTGGACAGAATTCTAGTCCTATTACATCCCACAAATGGTCTGATCTAGCTGTATTAGTATCACTTTCTTGTTCTGAATTTGTCTCTATTGCCAAATCATCAAAATGACCAGTTCCATCTTCTTTTTCTCCTCTGACACCTATGCCGATACTAGCGCCATGACTGTCCTGCCAGCTGGTATCAAGACGAACATCAACGCCTTTATATCCTACACTAACTGCTCGTGCACCGCTGTCCTCATTGTTCCAACATCGACCAGAGCCATCAGTATGGGTAGGATCCGGCACAGGATCTGGCATCAGTATGTCTGATTCTATCCTCTCTTCTTCTGCAACCGCAGTTCCCAGTGTCGGCGTTAGACCCATCATCACTAGACCAAATCTCGCTAGTCCAAAAACCATTCCGTACGCTACATTTTTAATTTTTTTCATTCTGCTTTTTCCCTTCGCTCTTGCAAAGAGAAAACACATATATGATTTTTTCCTTTTTGAGACTTTTTAATAATACCTTACCGGAAGAATTTTATAGTAAAAGACGAAAATTCGAGGAATATTTTCCTCGTCTTCACTCGTCAAAGACACTCGTGATTATTTGTATCATGAAAGCTACCCTTTAGTGAGAAAAGGAATTATAGTGTAAGACGTAACTTTTTATACTAGGAATTAATTATCTATTCTA
>CAZRSB010000057.1:0-11086 GCA_964602715.1 uncultured Thermoplasmata archaeon
CTTTACTATCGGGCTGTATCCTCTCCCTAAAGGAAGAGGTCTTAGCCCTGATTAGGAATAAATATCTAATCATCACTTTCGTTTTCGGATAGGAAGGTGCTTCCGACCAATCTACCGGAATTCTGAAAGAACTCCGTCGAGCATGGGAACAATGTTCCCATTTTCGTGGAATCTCTGATTCCAAGACTTTCTGGAATTTGATTCCAGACAAAGCTGATGAAGTTACATTCCACTCGCCAGGTTCATGAGAGAGTAGAAATCTCTCAGAGCGGTCTGTTCATCGGGGCTAGCGTAGGAATCAAAATTCTCACTCGCATTTTATTCATACGTGGGACTCTTGAATTAAAATGGTGCTAAAAAATCAGAAATATCCTTCTTGTCTCCAAATTTTCTTCCTTTAGTCGAAAATATTGGAAGTTGCGTGGAATCAAAAGATTCAACTTATTTTTCATTTCTTGCTCCGTTTGAAATAGAAAAAGCGCCGAAGAAGCACAGCTTCTTCTCGCCTTCAAACTTTTTCGCTTCGCTCAAAAGTATTGAAGACGCCACAAAATCAAAGATTCTCTTTCCTTCTAAATTACCTCACTTACGTTCGGAAAATAATGATAATTTCATGGAATCATAGATTCCACTTATTTTTTAAATTCTCACTCCGTTCGAATTGTAAAAAGCGCCGAAGAAGCACAGCTTCTTCTCGCCTTCAAACTTTTTCGCTTCGCTCAAAAGTATTGAAGACGCCGAGGAGGAGATTTGAACTCCTGTGGTGCGAAGCACCAATGGCTCTCGAGGCCACCGCCTTAGGCCGGACTTAGCTACCTCGGCATATAGAAAGGTTCTTTTGGTGATAAATATGGATCATAGCCATCTAGCGTGATCTTATATTAAAGACGCAAATCCTGCTGAATTTTTCGACTTCTTACCTAAGTTTTCATCTTCATCTGCTATTTAAAACCATCGTGAAAGTCATCAAATCTCTAATCCTTAAATTTTAATATAACATTTGGAATCACCTCATCCATGAAGAAAAGATTAACAGCCTATCTATTCATCTTTCTTTTTATATTCACAGCTTTTTCTCCCTCTGCGATAGAGGCTCAGGACCCTGATCCTCAAGATCAATCGGGATTGACTCTAACAGAGGTTTATTACAATACTGGACCAGGTACTGAATTTTTCACTATCGAAAACAGGGGCGACTCAAATTTCTCAGGAGACCTATTTTTAGAAGTTGAAGAGGGCAGTCTAACGCTGAACAATACCTCCTTAGATAGTGGAGATGAGCTAACTTTAACTCGTGATGAGCAGTTATTTGAAGCGATTTGGGGTTATGAACCCTGTATGGCCTGGTCTAATGAAAGCTCAGCAGAAATTGAGGGGTCTTTTGATCTGTCTGATGATAGTGGTAAACTCCTACTACAAGTCGATAATGTGATTCTCGATTCCTTTTATTATGGAGACATAGATACTTCTCGATGTGAGATATGGAAGGGTAATAGCACTGAAAAACTCTGGAATGGAGGGTATGCGAAGAGAAGAGAAATAACACCTGATACCGACGAAGCGAACAAAGAACAATGGGAATGGGAACGTAGATGGATGGTAGGTCACTCAAGTTTTGAACCAGAATTTTTGACCTATGAGGGCTATGCAGAGGTTTTCACTGCTCCGGACAACTCCTTAGATTCATTAATAAGATTCCTCTCTAGAACAGAAGAGCAACTAAAAATTAGCATATATCAAATGACTAGCCCTATAATAACTGAGATGATAGCGAACTTATCTCAAAAAGGAGTACATGTTGAAATACTAGCAGAGGGAGTACCTGTAGGTGGTATTTCTGAGGAAATGCACCGATCTTTATCTTTTATAAAGGAGAAGGGAGCTGAAGTCAGAACAATGGGTAAAGAAAGCTATTCTCCTTATAACTATCTCCATTCTAAGTACATTATCAGGGACGAAGAGGCTGTTCTAATCTCTTCTGAAAACTTTGGTGATACAGGTTTTCCCGACGATACTGTGGGGAACAGAGGTTGGGGCCTCATACTAGAAGATGAAAATGTGACGGATTATTTCATAGATGTGTATGAATCTGACTGGAGGTTTGGGGATGGATACAATTTAGAATTTACTGATGGCTACGATGAATTCCAAGATCAACTTTGCTCCCTTGATGATTTAAACGCTAATGAAATCAAAGGTGAATTCGATCTGAGACCCATAATTTCCCCAGACACTAGCTTGTCCCAGGAAACTTTGATTGGGATGATCGATTCGGCTGAAAAATCGATATATGTCCAGCAAGCCTATATTCATCGATGGGATAGTAGAGATAATCCTTATTTGACAAGCCTCAAGGAAGCAGCTAGCAGAGGCGTCGAAGTTAAAATTCTTCTTGATTCCACCTGGTATCAAATGCAAGAGTATGGTGGAGAAAACGACTTGATCGTTGATGAGTTAAATGAGTTATCTGAGGAGAAAAATCTCACTCTTGAGGCTAGACTGGTTTCGCCTTATAAAGAGATGACCAGGATCCACAATAAAGGTGTGGTGGTGGATGAAAGCCAGGTATTAGTTTCGTCCATAAATTGGAATGCCAATTCTGTTCTTCAGAATCGTGAGGTGGGAGTCATAATCGAAGATGAAAATATTGGAGGGTATTATTCTGAAATATTCATTGAGGATTGGGAAGATGATATTCCACCTATAGCAGATGCAGGTAACGATAGAAAAACAAACATCGGATCAGAGCTAGTAATGACGGCTGAGAACAGTTGGGATGATCAAAAAATAGAGAGATACAAGTGGGATACAACGGGCGATGGAGAATACGATATAGAAGGCGAGACAATAAATTTAACTTTTGAGGAAGAAGGCTGTTATGAAGTCACTCTTTTTGTCGAAGATATCGGAGGTAATGTTGATAAGGACACGGTCGAAATAGAAGTAAAATCTAGTAATATTAGAAGTGGTGAGATAGCAAATTGGCTAATCCTGACGGCACCGATGTTCCTGATACTTTTTTTTATATTAAAAAATAAGTTTTTCAACAGATTCTAGGCACGGGATCACCCACTGGCATATCTAGTACCCTTTTACCTCCAACTCCCGTTTTGAGTACTACACCGTCAATTCCTTCTTTTACTTCACCTATTATAGATGCTTCTTTGCCCTTTTCTGTTTGCTTTAAACTCTTCAGCACCTTGTCAGCTTTAGAGTGATGTACTGCAAAGACGAATTTCCCTTCATTTCCTATGGACAAGGGATCGATACCAAGCATTTCTCCTGCAGAGACCACCCAATCTTTAAAGGGAATTTTCTCTTCCTCAACGATGATCCCTAAAGAAGATTTTTTTGCCCATTCGTTCAAAGAATTTGCCAAACCGCCTCTTGTTGGATCCTTCGCGGCTCCTACACCACCAACGTTCAGGACACTATCCATAATATCATGCAGAGGAGTAACATCACTTTTTACTTTGCCTCCAAAACCATAGCCTTCTCTCTCAGATAATATGGCTATACCATGATCTCCCACACTCCCGCTAACTATTATTTTATCTCCAGGGTTCAAATTATCATCAGAAAGCCATCTACTATTTCTTCCTCCTGCGAACTCCATGTTTTCATCCATCAGTGGATGCCTTTTTCCTATTCCAGAAGTCGTGAATATAGGCTCATCTATATCATCTTTTTCTACTACCTTCGTGTCCCCTGATATTATTGAAACGCCAGTTTCCTCTAGAATGTTGGATGCACTTTTTGATAATCTTTCTATTGATTCAATAGGATATCCTTCTGGGATGACCATGGCTAGAGATAAGCCAATGGGTTTACTTCCTATTGCTAAAAGATCGTTTATGGTCCCGGCTACAGCGAGACTTCCTAGGTCTCCACCGGAAAAAAAGACAGGTTTAACCGTATGACTATCAATGGTAAATGCAATATCGTCTATAACACAAGAATCATCTAGCGATGACAGAGGAATTTCCCCTTCATCATTCAAAAAATGAGGAAGTATGTGTTCTGAAAGGAGCTCATCCATCTTTTCCCCGCCTGCTCCGTCCGCCATTGTGATCTTTGCCTGTTTTTTTGACATGATTCAGAAGAAAGTCTTGGAGTTTATTAAATTTTACATCTAATCCAAAAGTAATATTCCCATAATGTTCCATTTTCTGAATAATATCCGAAGACTTTAAATAACGACTTGATGGATTTTTGATACTGCACTTACAGTCTATCCCGAACTAAAACTAAAACACAAAAAAAGGTTTATAATTGTAAACGAATTGATGTTTACCTCTAAGACGACGCTTTAGCAGGCTATGATAAAATATGGCAGGAAATTCACAAGGTGATTCAACAAAAAAGACTCTTTCTCCTAAGAGCGCATTAGATAAATCTACGTCTACCTCTCCAAAAGAGAAGATAGATAAACTGATGGCTCTTCCGTCCATAGATAAAGATACCGCAAAAGAACTGATTGATGCAGGTTTTTCAGAATTAGCGGATATTCACAATACGGATCTGAGGGAATTGAGGAAACATACTGATATAAAAGGAAAAAAACTTAAAACGATAAAAAAGGAATTGTCTGAGAATGAAGATAAATTGGACATCGGAGACGAGGATATACCAGAAAATGAAGAGGAAGAGCTTTCGGATTGGTTGACAGGTGAAAGTGATGAAGAACTCAAAGGTTTGGTAGAAAGTGCAGATGAGGGATCTAACAAAAGAGCTGTCTCGGAGGATGGTGATACTGAATCTTTGAAGGCATGGCTTTCTGGTGAAAAGGATTCTTTTACAGAATGGCTAGAGGAGGAAAGCTTTGAAGAAGAAAAAGAAGAGATGGAAAAGAAATTAGAGGAAAAAGAGCAGAATATAAGGGAAAAAGAGAAAGAGCTTAATGAGAAAGAAGAGGAGTTAGAGGAGTTAAAAGAAGAATTCAAAAAACATATTGATGCGATAGAAAAAGAAGATTTTGAACCGGATCGAATTATTGAGGAGAATACAAACCTTAATAGGATATTGGAGGAGAAGGAACAAAGGATAGAAGAATTGACTAAAATGAAAGAGGATCTTAAAGATGAAATAGAAGAGATCAAGAAGGGCAGCGTGGCCGTAGTTAAATATCTCAAGTCTCAAGAGAAAAAAGGCCCTTCTACAGATATTGAAGAAAAGATGGGATCTCTCAAGAAAGAAAACCTCAAGCTCAAGAAGGAGTTAAAAAAATTGAAAGAATCTGGTGTGTCTTCTACCGCGGGAGAGGCTGAGAAGGAGGCACAGGAACTCCAGGCAGAGATTGCTAAAAAGAACGAAGATATAGAGAGACTCAAAGAACAGGTAAGGCATAAAGAAAAAGAACTGAACGAGAGAGAGGATGACCTGAGACATAGAGAAGAGATAGTCAGAAAAGAAAGAAAAAAGCTCGAGAGTCTCAAACAAGAGATGGAGAATAAGACTGAACAAGAAAGGAAGAGAGAGTTAGAAGAACTAAAAAAAGAGATCGAGAGAAAAGAACAAGATCTAAAAGCCAAGGAAAAATACATCGAACAAAAGGAGAGAGAGTTAAGAGCTAGAGAGGAAGATTTGATCGACGAAGAGTTAGAAGAAAGAGAAGAAGAAATACTTCAAGAGATAGAGCAAGAAAAAAGTAAAACTGGTACTGGTAGGTTGGATGATTTGCTTATGGGTGGTATCCCTCTAGGATCTAATGTCTCAATATATGGTCCTCCTCATGTTGGTAAAGAGGTAATGGTGAATACATTCATTGCAGAAGGTTTAGAAAAAGGAGTCCCTGCCATATGGGTGATAACAGATAAAACCATCGATGACATAAGAGAAGAGATGAAATTCGTGATCCCTACTTATGAAGAATACGAGATAAGAGGTTTGGTTTATTATGTGGATGCTTACTCTGCAAGTATGGGGGAGATAAAGAGTAATGAAAAAGAGAAAGAACACATCAAGTACATTGAGGATCAATCAGATGTCAGAGCTATAACTGAGGCAGTCAATGAGTTCGCTGATGAGATCAATAAAAAACATCGATATTACAGGATGGCTTTCGAATCGGTTTCTACGATCATAGCTTATCTCGATACGGAAACGACTTTTAGAATACTTCAGCCCTTTACAGGTAAAAGAAAGAGAGATAATGCAGTAGCACTTTATACATTAGAAAAAGGTATGCACACAGATCAAGATATCTCTATGCTTGGCCATATTATGAATGGAGAGATCAAGTTCAAAGTAGACCAATTGAAGAATTACTTAAAAGTTGAAGGCCTTGGCGACGTTCAAACGCGGGATTGGATCGAATACAGTCACAGCAAGAGTGGGATCACTATGGGCTCGTTTTCCTTGGATACTATCAGATAGACAAAAATTTGGGGGCCTGAGATGTGGACAAGTGAAGTCCTAATATATTTACAAGAACTTTTTGGGTACACTACTGGAATCGTGCTTTTGCCTGTTTTATCTATGTCTCTTTTGATTGCTTATTTAAATAAAAGAGATTTTTTGGAGAAGTGCGGTTTTGACAGGGCTATCATAGGTCTTATAATAATAGGTTCTTTTTTTGGAGCTACGGCTGATATTCCCTTTATAGTGTTGAGGGACGCTGTACTTAATATAAATCTTGGAGGAGCTCTGATTCCTGTTATAGTCAGTATCGTCCTGATCAAAAGAAAAAAATTGAATTTTTTCGCTCTCGCTCTTGGTTTGACGTTAGTTAGCGTATCTGCTTATATGGTATCTGAAATAGATCCAGGGAGAGGAATTATAGCTGAATTCCCTTTTTACCTTTTACCTGCTATCATCAGTTTATTAGTTGGTGTTGTCTTCAGTTTTTTCCATAAAAAGAAGATCCTAGAGAACTCTGTAGCTTATTCCTATACTTTTGGGGTTCTTGGTAGTTTGATAGGGGCTGATTTAGTTCGTATACCTGAGCTTGTAGAGATGGGGATGCTAGGGTCTTTCGGTGGCGCAGGAGCTCAAGACCTTGTGTATCTTTCGGGCTTGATTGCTGCTGTCCCCCTGATATATTTAGGATATTTTAGACGTGAACCTTCCTTGCCTGAAAATCCCATTTTGAGGGCGGAAAAATATTTGGCAAATAAAGATTATGAAAAGAGTCTTGAATTAATAAAAAAACAGCTCGACGGACAAATTCAAAGAGCTAAAAATTTGCTTAAAAAAAACACCAATCGATTATTTTCTAGTGATCTAGAAAATCCTTCCATTATATTGTGGCATCTGGGATTTAGTAAAGATATGATATATGATTTTAATACTCTTGTCAAAACAAAACCATCCCAAGATCATATGAAGGCTCAAAAAGATATCTTAACGGGAAAGCTATTGAGTGAAAATATCGAAGCAAGATTGAATCAAGTTTATATGAGTCTGTCAAGAAGGGTATTAGCTTATTTTATAGATCTTATCATTTTGGGAATACCCTTTGTAATATTTTTTGGTTACATATTTTTGACAGCGATAAATGGCACAGGTTCTTTTTTGTTGAATGAAGCATTGCTGATAGCAGTTTTATCTTTGATTACTTCTATACAATTTTTGTATTTTACTTTGAGTGAATGGTATTTTGGAACTACTCTTGGTAAAGCTGCATTAGGTTTAAAGGTGACTGATGATGATATCGGTGATATAACTTTATTACAGAGTATAGCTAGGAACGCTGGAAGATATGCGGATATAGCTTTAGCATTCTACCTTTTTAGTCTCATGTTGATGCTTAGGAGTCCAGAACAGCGGAGGATCGGTGACTATATGGCTAAAACTAGGGTTGTCAAGATCCGGTAAAACGTTGAAATTACAAGGTTAAAGTTATATAATCATTATCAAATGAACGCACATGGAAAATAGAATAGAGAAAGTTTATAACTGGATCGAAGAGGAACTAGATGCGGTAGTGATCCTCAATTCCGTCAAGCCACACATAGATAAAACCTTTTTTTATCTGACTGGTTTACAAGATGGTTTGTTCGAAAATTGTGGAATTATCGCCTATCCGGATCACACTGCTGAATTATGTACGAGTAAGCTAGAGGCTGATAGTGCAGAGAAGGCCGAAATACCTACTTTTATCATGGAGGATAGAGAAGAACTTGAGGAGTGGCTTGAAGAAAATTTGAGTGGTTTGAAAAAAATAGGTATCAATGCTTCTGAGATCACATATAGAGCCTTCGAAAGAATAGAGGATGCCACTGACGCGGAGATTGTAGATATATCTGATGCCATCGCTGAAGCTAGAAACAGGAAAGATGAGAAAGAGATCGAGATCCTAGATAAAGCAGGGACGATAGCTTCAGAAGTAGCTGAAGAGATCACGGATCATATCGAAAAGGGCATGAAAGAGTATGAGATTGCTGCTGAGATAACATATCTGATGAAGAAAAAAGGAGCTACTGGCGATGCTTTTGAAGTCATAGCGGGAAGCGGTCCTAATTCTGCTGAACCACACTACACCTCGGGTGAAAGGGAACTGAAAAAGGGTGACTTTTTAGTTCTCGATTTTGGTGCGCTATACAAACGGTATCGATCTGATATAACTCGAACTTATATCATCGATGAGGCATCAGACAGGCAGAAAAAGATGTATGAAACAGTTTTAGAGGCTCAAAAAGCGGCTTTCGAAAAGATAGAACCTGGAGTAGAAGGTGCTGAAGTTCACAATGCTGCCAAAGAGGTTATAGATAGCACCGAATTTGAAGGTAAATTTATCCATGGGTTAGGTCATAGTATAGGGCTTTCTACTCACGATGGTTCTGGGCTATCACCGAATGTGGAGGTAAAACTTGAACCGGGCATGGTCTTTACCGTGGAACCAGGTATTTACATCTCAGATCTTGGTGGTGTCAGAATTGAAGATGATATAGTGGTGACTGAAGACGGTTACGATCTTCTAACCGATGCAGACAAGGATATGAAGATTTTATAAATAGTTCGGACTGAAAATCAAAATATTTATATTCATCTAATAACTATCCGTCACAAGGTGTAAACTTGGCTATAGGATTTGTGCTCTTAAAAACATCGCCGGCAGCCGAACGTGACGTTTACGAGATTGTGAAAGATATGGATGAAGTCGTTGAGGTACATTCACTGTTTGGTGAGTATGACCTTATAATCAAGCTTAAAGCTGGAGATTTCAACTCCTTAGGTAAAATAGTTGTAGAAGACATAAGGTCTATAGATGGTGTTGAAGATACAAAAACGCTTACAGGAATAGAATTTTAGGAGGTTTAAAAAAATGATAGAGTTTGGGACGGTAATACTTTTAACGCTTGGTCTAGGTTTGTTCCTCGCAGGAATTTTCACGGCCTATTTTGGAAGAGGAAAAAGCAGAATGGTCGGTATCACGTTGTTGATAGTCGGTATAATAATATGGATAGGCACCTATGCCATACATCATGGAGAAATACTGAACGATGATGTCTTCATGGATGCGTTAAGAAACGGCTTGTACTATGTTGGAGCATTCGTTATAGGTGCTCTTATTGCGGTGGCTATCTTTTTGGTAGCTATAATGAAAACATAGTTCATACCGAAAAAACTATTTTTTAATACTTTTTTAGCTTTCTCATGGAAGCTAGCATTTACAGGAATATAAAACCAAGTAAGAGGTGAATTTGATTTGAAAAACATTGAAGAATTTATAGAAGAAAAAGTACAAGAGATAAAAGAAGTCGATGGAAAAGCGGTAGTAGGTTGCAGTGGTGGCGTCGATAGTACGGTAGCTGCAGTGCTCGCTAGCAAAGCGATGGGCGACGATCTACTTGCTATATATGTAGACACAGGATACATGAGAAAGAACGAGACAGAAAATATTCACGAGATTTTAGAGGAGACTGGTGTAAATCACAAAATCGTTGATGCAAAAGAAGAATTTTATGAGGCTATGGAGGGAGTTGTAGATCCGGAGAAAAAAAGAAAAATAATCGGTAATAAATTCATAGAAATTTTCGAAAGAGAAGCTAAAGAGTTCGATGCTGATTATCTAGTTCAAGGTACTATCGCACCTGACTGGATAGAGAGTGGTGATGATAATAGAGACACGATCAAATCCCACCACAACGTTGGTGGATTACCTGAAGAGATGGGTTTGGGTCTTATAGAACCTCTCTATGATCTATATAAAGATGAAGTGAGAGAGGTCGCTAAAGAATTGGCTCTTTCAACTGCCGAAAAACAGCCCTTTCCTGGGCCTGGACTAGCGATCAGAGTGATAGGTGAGGCCAGTCCAGAAAGAACAACGATCGTCAGAGAGGCATGCCATATAGTAGAGACTGAAATAGATAAGGCAGTCGAAAATGGTGAGATGAGAAGACCGTGGCAGTATTTTGCAGTCCTGCTTCCAATAAAAACGGTAGGCGTTCAAGGTGATAAAAGAGCTTATGGACATACTGTAGCAGTGAGGGCAGTGGAGTCAAAAGATGCGATGACAGCAAATTTTAGTGAAATACCTAGAAAGATCATGAGCAGGATTTCAACTAAGATAACTAATGAAATGAAGGATGAGGTCAATCGTGTAGTGTATGATATCACTAACAAGCCTCCTGGAACGATAGAGTGGGAATAATCGGAAGTTGTGTTTTTAATTATCTTTGAGTGAAATCGATGAGTCCAGTGTACACCTTACTGATTTCTTTACTGTTCATCTTTTGTGGTGTATCTCTTGGGATAATCACCGGGTTGATACCAGGTATACATGTAAATACGATCTCTTTTTTGATTATAAGTTCTCTAGGAACATTGACACTTTTTGTCCAGGGAGTGATCTCTGATCTTGGCGTTGGAGATCCTGAACTCCTTCTGTTTATCTCACTTCTTGTTCTAGGATGCTTGGTAACACATACTTTTTTAGATTTCATACCTTCTACTTTTTTAGGAGCACCCGAGGGAGAAACAGCTCTAGCGGTTCTTCCGGCTCATGAAATGCTTCTAGAAGGTAGAGGATATGAAGCGGTCAAAGCTAGTGCTTTAGGTAGTTTTTCAGCCGTCTTTTTAGCTCTAGTAATGATCTTACCCGCTAGATTGATAATGGGTGATCCTGTTCATCTATATGAGAGAT
>CAZRSB010000058.1:0-10936 GCA_964602715.1 uncultured Thermoplasmata archaeon
GCACCTCTCCTTCAGGGACGTGTCTATATAATTTTTCAAGGTGCTCGTTTTTATTTTTCTTATACTTTAGGTAAGGTCCTTTCAGAAAATCATCATGAAATGTTTTTTTCATCGGTCTTTCCAAGAAATTATTGAATTCTTTATTTCTGCTTGCTGTTATCTCCTCCTCATCTAATA
The DNA here is from genome assembly GCA_964602715.1 of uncultured Thermoplasmata archaeon. Lineage (GTDB taxonomy): Archaea > Thermoplasmatota > Thermoplasmata > Halarchaeoplasmatales > Halarchaeoplasmataceae > Natronoplasma. Next base: position 178 of record CAZRSB010000058.1, read on the forward strand.
CATTATTGATCCAGTAATTTGCCAGGATGTCTTCCAACATGTTCGCGTAATATGGCGTTATCTCTGATCCTTTGAGTTCTTCGATCAGTTTGTAAGCGTCTCCGTTTTTATCATACTCTTTCTTAGGATGAAGGAATTCCAACCATACGCAGTTGTTCGCCGCTAACTTTTTAAGATAATCTCGATCTGTGCCGTAATAGACAGGGTCGATCTCGTTTTTTATAATAGCTATAGTCGGTTTGAAGATGAATGGGGCATCGGCTAAAAGATAACAGTCTCTCCTGTAATATGAAATGGTATCTCTCAAATGTTCATTGTTGAACAATTTTTGCCATTTATCTCCTTCCATATCATCTTCAAGGTCATCAACAACCATCTCGTGCAGATATCTCACCCTTTTGGCCAGGGGCTTCTGTTTGTTAGAAAAATTTCTTTCCAGCAGTTTGATGGATTCCTCATTCCTGGCAGATCTTATCTGGGATGCGATCTCATCGAATTTGACCATTATTATACTCTTAAAGGCCGTAACGGAAGAAAAATATTAAAGTTTTTCTTGTTCTCGTTTGTGGTTTATTAGGAAGTGACGTCCTCCTTCACCCTAGAAGGGGTGAGGCTTCCTACGGAGTCACTGACTCCTTGCACAAGCCCGGAAGTTGCATTCCGCTCACTAACTTTTGTTTTACCCAAACACAGAGGTCAGGTCATCGCTTCCAGCTCAAAGGACCGCGCCACAACACCATGTCAATTCATGATCGGCCCCTACCTGCAAAAGCGGTCTTTTCAAACTTTCTGCAGGCCCGTGTCTGGAACCTCTACCCAAAATATTCTCCTCCCGGTATTTAAGTATTCACCAGAAGGGTGAGTGAAAGTGGCATTCATCCCCACGGCAGAGCCGCAGGGTTTTCTGCCTAAACAAAAGTATAAAAAAACATGGTAGACAATCCCATCCTGAGTGATATGTTGATCATCTAAAGCATGATGGCTTTATCTTTCTGAGATAGATTTCTTTCCTCATGATTTAGTCGGATTCGCGGGAACCATTTGGTTTCTGAAGGATAGGAGGGATTAATTCTTCTGGAGGAGTATGAAAATGAGATATTCACTACAAAGGTATATATACACATCTTGGTAATGCAAAAACAATGGTGTTTTGATGGGTTTTTTCACAGGTTCAGATGAAAAAGTTGAAAAGCTAAAAACGAAATTGAAAAAAAAAGATGAAAAGATCAACGAATTGAAAAAGGAGTTGAAAACGACAAAAAAACTTTTAGATTCATCTGGAAGTGCCCAGAGGATCATCGATGGAAAAATGAATGTGATCAAACAAAATAAAGTCATGTCTGATTTGACAGGGATTTCTGAACAAGAACTGAAAAAAGGTGTGAAATGTTTTGATCAGCTTGGAGGTGGGCCGTGTAAATCAAAAGAATGTGCGTTGGCACTGGCAAAAAAAGAAGGGAATGTCATTGAAAGAGAAGTAGAAAAGAAAACTTCAAACGATGAAAACATCCCCATGTTGGTCACAGCTACACCCATGAAAGATGATGAGGGTAAAGTGATAGGGATCATGGAAAGCTATAAGGATATCAGTGAGATAAATAAAACTATCGAAAAAATAGAAAGGGAAATGAATAGAATTTCAGACGGCGATTTACATATTGATATCGATACCGATGAACTCGGTGGTAGTTACAAAAAAATAGGTAAAACCATCAATGATGGTTTCGAAAATACGGTAGAATTTTTTGAAAATGTGAAGAGGGTTATGGATTCATTTGGAAATGGCGATCTTGATGAAAAAATTGATATGAAAGATTTGAAGGGAGATTACAAAAAGGTAGCCAGAAGCATCAATGAAGGTATGAAAAACAATGCTGAATTTTTAAAAGAAATTGAGCGTATATTCAAAGAACTCGAAAGGGGAGATTTGACAAAACAAATCAACACAGAGGATTTCCAAGGTAAATATTGTGAGTTGGGCGAGATGATCAATACCACTATGACAGACATATATGATGCTTTGGAGGAAATAGAAGATCTGATGAAGGATTTTGGCAAAGGAAGATTTGATAACCGAATTGATGTTGAAAAGTACTATTCTGGTGGCAAATTTGAGCAGATGGGCAAATCACTAAATCAAGGAATTAATGCCAACGTTGAGGCTATGCAGAGAGTAAAAAGAGTACTAGATGGACTCGCTGAAAAAGATCTGAATGAAAGGGTGGATGTTTCTGATCTTGAAGGTGCATACAAAATGATAGGGAAAACCGTTAACGCTACCATGAATCATACAAAAAATAATATCGAAAAATTGCAAGAGGCATCAAAAAGTGTGGACAAATTGGCGAAAGAGGGACAGGAGTCTAGCGAGGATCTGTCTTCATCTGCAGAACATGTGGCCTCTGCTGTTCAGAGTATTTCAGAGGGGACAAACCAACAGGCAATGATGGCCGAAAATATTGAAAATGAGATGGAATCTATTGCTGCTAACATGGAAGAAACATCAGCTTCAGTGGACAAAATAGTCAACTCTGCTGAGGAAAGTTTAAAACAAACAGAGGATGGGATGACACACGCCAAAGATGCAAGAAATGGAGTTCATAACTTGGAACAAAAACTGGAGGATGCAAGAGAGATGGTTTTCGAGCTTGACGAACAATCTGATAAAATAGGAGATGTAGTCAGTACTATCTCTGATATCGCCGCACAAACAAATCTTTTGGCTTTGAATGCTTCTATAGAAGCGGCTAGAGCAGGAGAACACGGGAAAGGTTTTGCGGTGGTGGCTGATTCTGTGAGAGAATTGGCTGAGGAAACCCAAAAAGAAACTGAAAACATCAAAGAAGTCATAGAAAAAACACAGACCAACGCATCAAATGTTGTGATAGGCGTTGAAGAGATCAATGAAGAATTAGAAGACGTGAAAGGTGTAACAGAAAAAAACCTCAAATCTCTTGGAGAGATCGGTGATGCTACTGAGACGGTCTCCGTATCCATCAGTGATATTTCAACGGCTGTCGAAGAAGTCACAGAAAGAGTACAAAAGACGTCTCAGGAAATTCAAAGAATAGCAGAGATAGCAGATCAAAACGCAAATGAGGCAGAGTCTTCAGCAGCAACCGCCGAAGAACAGAATGCGTCGATTGAACAACTATCTGAAACGGTCCGTAATTTATCGGAGCTGTCACGTCAGCTCTCTGAAATGGTTGCTGAATACCAACTTGAGATAGAAAAATGAAAAAACAAACAACGCTTTGTAACTAAGAGGAATCTGTCTAATTCCTCGTGAGTTCAAAGGGTCGGGTCATTGACTATAGTTAAAAAATACAGGGAGAAATCATCTAAAACACGTAGAGTAGTGTAAAAAGTCAATATTCTTTTACAGTGATTTCAGATATTCTACTGAAATCCTCAGTATTCCTTGTTAGAATAGGTTCTTCTTCTATAACCGCGGTCGCACCGATTATACAATCAAAAGCACTTATCCTTGTACCTTTTTTGATCAATTTTCCGTGAATCTTACCCGCCTTCTTCATGATTTTTTTATCCGCCTCGATCACATTCTTCGATTCTGTGACCTCTAATACTTTCTCTTTTTCTTTTTCTGGTTTATTGGATCTGATAACACCTGTAAATAATTCGAACACGGTGGCACTAGAAAGTGTTATAGTTTTATTTGATCTTTCTAATTCTTTAGCTCGTTGAACAGCAGCTTTATCTCCTTCTATGAGATCGATTATGAAGCAGGTGTCTAGGATCATTATTCTTCCTCGAAGATCTCATCTAGGTCTTTTTCTGTTGCTTTTCTGGTATCTTCTATGTTTTTTCTTAATTCTTCATCTTCCCAGATACCTGCGATCTCTAACAGAGATTTTTCTTTTGTCAGTTTTTTCACTACGTCAGAGAAACTCTCGCCTTTTTCCTTTCTCTTCTTCAAAAGCTCATACGCCTTTTCATCTAAAGAGACGGTTTTCGTGCTCATCAATACACACTGTGTATTATTATTTATATAATTTTGGTTTTACCAGCCGTTAGGGCATATTTTTGAATCTATTTATTGAAAATCTACTTTCAGAATGAAGATCATACAAATTCAGTATTCACATCAATTTTTTTGAAAAGATTATCTTTAGTCACCACAACGAAATCGGTCTCCCTAAATTTCAAGTTACACCAAAAAATACCAGTTATAGTCAATGACCTAACTTTTTAAACTTTCTTAGGTCCTTGACTCATTTCGGGAATAAAATTCCCGATGGCATAAGAATTTCTTCAAGAAATTCTCATTTACTTAGAAAATCTTTGATTTTCTGAGGGTCATAGGAATTCTAAATTCCTACGGTCGAAGGAATTGTAGAGCAATTACTGCAGATATTTCTGGAACTTTACACGGAACTTGTTCCGTTAAGTGAAGGAACATCGTTCCTTCAAACTTGGAATTTTCATAGAAAATTCCGAGACTCGATGGAAAATTAAAAATTTTCCAGTAGATGTTCCAGATATCTTAGGAAAGTGAACTTTCCTAAAAGAAGCAGTGGAGCTCGTAACTTAGTTCAAAAAGTTACGAGTTCCACTATAATTCAGAAGGTTTTTTCACTGTATCCGATCACCTTTGAGATGAATCGTCGAATATCTTCGATGTCCTCTTCTATTATCATATCGAGTTGTTCATGATCGATCTTGTGATATTGATGAGTTATCATATTTCGGAACTGAGCCATCTCTGCCAAACTTTCTGCCAGATCTTTTTGAATGATATCATTTCTTTCTAAGACTTTAAAATATTTAGAATAGGCATCCGGTCTTTCCAAACCCTCTAGAGCGATAAGCCTACTCGCTATGTCGATGACAGCTTCTACCGTTTTTCTTATCAAATTTTCCTTAGCTTCCTTAACGAGGTCCGTTTTCTCTTTTGATTTTTGTATCTTTGAGAGAAGGTTGATCCACTCATCGATGGAGTCGATACGGCTTTCGATTTTTTCATCCATCCTCTATCACCCTTTTTCTTCTTTCTCCCCAGTGCTCTTCTAGATGGTGCTTGATATCATGATACTTCCTATCTATCTTCACTTCTATATCTGCTCTTTCACTTGGGTTAGATTCGTAGAGAACAGTTCCGTGTTGAATAACTCTAAATTGGAAACGTGCATCGGCTTCATTCAACGAATTCACATCGAATTCGCGATCGATCTCAATTTCATCTTGGATCCTTCTACTGATCTCTAAAAGTTTTTTTAAGGAATAGTCTTTGAAATATATCGCTATATCGACATCACTTTTTGAATGTTGCTCACCAGTGGCAAAAGACCCGTACAGATATGCAGCTATCACATCATAATCACTACATATCTTCGGTAGTTGAGATTCGATGATTTTTATATCATCTTCTCTTGAACAATCGTTTTCATCTGTTTTCTTTACCATCGCTAAGATATTTACTACATCGATAATAAAAGCTTTGGTGAACTTCTATCTCATTCTTAACTCCTGGAATGACAACACTCTTAAGTCTTGATTTACTTAAAAAGCCTCAGATATTTATTGAATTTGATTTTTGGATTAGCTAGTTGTGGAGAAGAAAAATATGTTCATTTATTTTTCTTTTCCACTATATCTACTGTTCCTCTACTCCTTCCCAATATACTTTATAAGGAAGAACATACTAGCTAGTAGAGGGTTGAAGGGCTTAAATCCATATTTCCATTGTCTTTCCAAATCAAAAGTTGGGATAAGGTTGGGATAAAGTTGGGATACTAGGTAAAAGTGTATGCTGTGCCCCTTTTAGCGCCTGTTTTCTTGATGATTCCTCTCTCAGTTAGATCTTTAAGATAGTCATGTTTTATCGGAATATTTGGTAAGATTGTCCTGAGCTGTTGTAACTAAGCTGTAAAATTACTATTATTCCAAATGTAGGTCTTCAAAGATTCCATGGAAGTCAATCCAAGTCTATTTTCTTAAAAAAGCTTTCTATAAATGATTCGGAAAATGTGTAAAAGTCCTTCTCCTCTATTTTTTTGATAATCTCTTTGGCTTCGTCAGGTTTGTAGAGTATTTTTTGCTTAACACAGGCCAGTAAAAAAGTCTCCAAGTCATAGACATCAATACCGTTTTGTTTAGCCACTTTCCCCAATCTAAAATCATCAGTCAAAAGGGCTTCATCTCTATTCAAAGCAACACTCAAGCATTCAGCGTCGGCATGGGAGATTCCTTCTTTTTTTTCTGTAAATTTTTCTTTTTGTTCGTTTTCCTGCTTAGTTGGAGACACTATCCTCAACCATCTTTCGTCGTTGTTAGAATAGGTTTTAACACGTTCTACATTTTCGACAAATTCATATCCGATTATGGCCTCATCTCTGAATTCATGCATAACTTCTGGGGTAGTTCTTACTTCTTCGAAAAGCTTTTCCAACAGGTCTAGCCTATTAGCTTTTGCTAAAGAACTCAAAATATTATTATCAACAATGACCATTTACTTGCTCTCCACCAGATCATCAGCTTTTTTATCTCTTTCATCCTCTGAGATAAAACCTCGCTTCAATGAGATACCTCTATCTATCAACTTTTTTTTCATCTCTTCAGAGGTTATCCCGGCGATTTCAGCAGCTCTGTTCAGAGTAATCTCTCCTCTTTTGTATTCTTCAGCTGCGAGTGCTATCCTGAGATCTGATCTTTCTCTAAGTAAAGTTTTGAAAGCCTCCTTTTTAATGTCTTCTTTAGTGAAATATCCTTCCTCGACTAGAAGGTTGATCTTCTTTTCTATACTCTCACTCATGAATATTTAAACCTCTTTCCGAGTATATAAAATCAAGGGTCTATTCATTTTTATGATAAATTTGTAAAGAAAAGAAGTGGATAATCTCATCTTCAGAAGTCAATAGCTCTTCACTTCAACTTCCTCGATAGGTTCGAAATGCTTTTCGTTCCTTGTCACGATGATCTCGCAGCCGTTAGTGATCGCAATACTGGCAACGAGAGAATCTAACGTATCAATGCTCTTCCCTTTTCTCTTCAATTCTCCTATGATCTCGGCGGCCTTCAAAGCGGCTTCGTGGTCCAGAGAAAACAACTCTACTCTGTTGAACAGAGCTTCAGCTTGCTTCATCTTCTCTTCCTTCTTATCATCGCTTAGATCGCTCTGTTCTATGCCGGAAGCTATCTCGAAGGCATTTATCTCCGTCGTGCTCAGTTTACCATTCAGTTCCAACTTTTCAGCTACCGTTCTAGTTTCACCATCATCTCTTAGAAAATCTATAAGAAAGGTGGAATCCAAACAGATCATGATCGAAGCACCCTTTCATCGGCAGAATCCCTGACTTTTTTCATACCCTTTTCGATAGATTCGAGTTCTTCCTCATCGAGATCTGACCATGCTCCTGCAAGATCCGATATCTTTCCTTTATCTTTTATCAGTCTCGTCAACGTGTCTGAAAAGCTCTCTCTAGGGAGTTTCTCTTTTTCCAACATATCATACACTTCTTCCCTCACGGATATGGTTTTTGAAGCCATACTGATCTATATATACATACACATATGTAGAATATAGGTTTTTTGGACTCAAAAAGGAGTTGCGGATTGATGTAGGGAAGGGATGTGATGGATTTTTTTACTCGAGGGGTTGGAGTCCGATGAGGATCGCGTGTGAAAGATGTAGGGTATAGAAAAGAAATTGCGAATATTGGAAAAGGTGGAAGGAGAGAAGATGTATTTGGTGGATTACTCTAAGTTTTTTCTTTCGATGCCGTTCATTATAAATATTCGAAACGTGTAACTTTCGACGATACCAGTGATGGTAGAAGAGTCAGTGTCTGTGATCATCAACGCCTATAACGAGGAGGAAGATATCCCCGACTGTCTGGATTCTCTGGATGAGCAGACCTACGATGATTTTGAACTGGTCGTGATAGACGACGGTTCGACCGACGGTACCATGGAAGTAGTTGAAAGTTACAGCGATAAGTTTGAGTTGAGGACCTATAGAGTTTCACATGTTGGGCTAAGAAAATCAAGAAGGATTGGTTTTTCTAAAGCCAAAGGAGATATACTTGTAAATATAGATGCTGACGAAGTTTTGAGAGAGGATTTTTTAGAGAATTTGACAGAGCCCTTTGAGGATGAAGGAGTGGGGGCTGTCGGTGGCAGGTTAGAATCTGAAGGGGAAGGATGGGTCACGGAAGCATACGGTGCGTTGAACGAGGGTTTTTATGGTTTACGGGCAGAGGATGAAGGGGTGGATTGGATACAAGGTGGATGTGCAGCTTTTAGGAGGAAAGCTTTGCGTGAAGTAGGTGGTCTAGCCGATGAAAGGGTGAGTGAAGACAAAGATATATCTTGGAAGATGAAAGATGAAGGCTGGAAAGTTCTTTTACAGGAAAGCGCAGTAGCTCACCATAAAGATCCACAGACTTTGAGGTCGGTGATGAATAGGGAATACGATATAGGGAAGAGAGAATACTTTTTGTTGAAGGAACACAAAAATAGAATGAGCTGGAAGGAATTGGCCAGGTTTTCTTCATTGATCGGGCTTATTTTGTTGGGTTTAGTTCCGTTTTATTTTCCTCTGATCATGCTGTTAGTGATAGGTGTGATAGGTTTGATAGGTGGAGTTGTCTATCTGATTCGTGGCACTACTGAAGGATTCAGTGGTAAGATATATCTTACAGCTAGTGTTGTTTTATTTTTGATAAATTTGGCATGGAGTCTAGGTTTTATTAAGAGGATTTTTCAGTTTTAGACCTGAGAAGTAGAATCTTTACTTGTTCTTTTCTGCTTTCTCGATCATCCTTTCAAAATAGTTGATGTACTCTTGTTTTGAAAGTCCTGATGTCACATTAGTTTCTATTTTTCTCCAGATCTTGTTTTTTAGCATCTCTTCTAATTCTTCTAAGTCGTCGTATTTGCAGATGTCCAAAGTTTCATTGTAATTTGCTCGTTTAGCTATGATAGGTAGACCGCAAGCGTTAGCTTCCTGAAAAACAGTAGGAAATCCTTCAATTTTCGCAAAGTGCAGTAAAAAGTCTCCTGCTTGGTAATATTTAGGTAGTTCATCATGATTTACATATCCCTCATATCGTACGTTGGAGTATTTCTGGCTTAACTTCTTTCCATAATCTGTTCTACCTATTATAATGAATTGGATATCTTTCAAATTATGGGTATTAGTTAGAAGTTGGTCTAAAAAGTGATGACGCTTTCTAGTACTTTTGCTACCCACGATGAGAGCTATATTCTCGTCCTTACCTATATCGAGCTGATTTCTGAATTTGTTTTTTTCTTTTTTTGTTACTTTTTTAAATCTATCTTCATTTATTGGAAGAGGAATGACTGAAAGTTTTTCTGAGTCGATTCCCTTTCTTTCACATTGCTCGTACATGTAATCTGTTTGTACGATGACTCCTAAAGCTTTATTTAATGTTATTTTAGAAAGTAGATTGTTTATCAAGTAAGATTTAAATCTATTGATCCTATTCTCATATAATTCATCTTTATAAAAGTTAAATATATCAATATTTAACCTTATTATAGTCTTATTTAAATTCGCCGAAAGAAGCACGGGTAAGGCATAGACACCGTGCTTTTGAGCTAAAACAATTAAATCAGGTTCATTTTTTTCTAAATAATTTTTTAGAGTTTCGCAAGAATAAAGCATCCTTTTTAATCCCTTTTCAGAAGGAAAGTCATAGATGTATTCGTTAACTTTTTTTCCAAACTTTTCTGTTTTGTAGAAACCAACAAAATCTATCTCAAAATGATCGGAAATAAGATCTGATAGATTTTCATACAAAACATTAATTGGAGGTGAAGCATCTGAACCAAAAAAGAACGCTATCTTTGAAGTCATATAGAAAATACAATCGAACTTAGTCAATATATTTTTTGGTCTCGCCACATAAATATTGTTTACGTTTAAAGTTCATGAAAAAAATATACATTGAAGAATAAAGTATGAACTTGATTCGTTTTTTATTTATAGATATTTTAATTGATCTTTTTTATGTTAGTTTTATTAACGAGAATATTTCGGAAATCTATAATCATCTTAAATCTTTAGAATCTATTTTTAACTATCTGGTGGTATCAAGTATCATCAATGTCGAATCTTTCTATCCATCGGTTAGGAATCAAATCTTGTAGATCTGGATGTTCAATATGGTTTTTCGCTTCATGGCTAAGGTCATCGAAATTATCAGCATTTACTACCTCGTTTCTAAGTTCCTGCCACTTTTTGTGTCTAAGGATAATTTGAACTGGAATCTTATCGATGTCGAGTATTCTTGCTATTGTAAACCTGTGCCATCCCCTGTTTCCGTGGATTATCTCTCCGTTCCTTCCTATGGAAACACATATCTCTCCTATCCCTGGTTTAGACTGATCAGTATTTCCAAGTTCTACTTGAGTTTTGTAACCGTTTTTTTTAATATTTTCGTATAGGTTTTCCACTTGATTTTCATATTTATTTTTTAAATCCTCCATCGAATGACAATCGTCCATATTTCCTTTTTCTTTTACGTGTCTCATGAGATTAGAATAAATATCTGTTTCTTCCCAACTGTAGCTTTCTTCAAAATGCTTTTTTATTGCTTTAAGTTTAGACCTATTACTTACTGATTTAGCCTTTTTGTCCCAATCTCCGCCTTTAATAAAACCTCTTTTAGTTATATCTACACTTTTTGCAAATCTTATTTTAGATGGGTCAACCCAAATAACCTTTAGGGTGTAGAAAAAATCGAGATTACAATTTTCCTGAGCATTGTTGAGATAA